>NZ_JAMXSL010000024.1:0-36580 GCF_026131715.1 Anaerococcus sp. NML200537
TATTCTTTTATTACTTTTTTCTTTAATTCTAAACTATATTTTTTCATTGCAGCCTCTTTTCTAGCTACAACTTTTGGGGAGTCCTACAGACCATGCGGAAGGTCCCTTGGGGCTCCCCCTTGAGACGAAGATTCAATTGTAAATAAAAATCAATTATTAAATGGTTAAGTTACGAAGCTAATAAGTATATAAGGTAAGCTATTAATTGTAAAAGTTATAATAGATAATAAAATAAATTAAAATTTTCTAAGATTAAAAGAGGGGATTTTTAAAAGGGGCTTTTGTAAGCCCCTTTAAAGTTAAAATACTATTCCTACTATCATTATTGCCACTGGCATTAATATAACTGTCATTATTCCTGCTATAGCAATTGATAAACCACTCATTGCTCCTTGGACTTCTCCCATCATCCTAGCTTCTGATGTGCCAACGGCGTGGGATGATGTGCCTATTGCAACTCCTTGAGCTACTGGGTCTGTTATCTTGAAGATTTTCATTACAAGTGGGGCTATTACTGCTCCTGTCACTCCTCTTATTACTACTGTTATAGCTGTTAGAGCAACGATTCCTTGGTATTCTCCAGATAGGGATATTGCTATTGCTGTTGTTATTGATTGTGGTATTAAGGATATTGTTAAATCTTTTCCAAGACCTAATACTTTTGTTAGTCCTATGGCTAGTAGCATTGATACTATTGATCCTATCAAAACCCCTACCAGGATTGGTATGATGTTTTTCTTTAGGACATCGAGGTTTATGTAAAGGTCTATGATCATTGCAACTGTTGCTGGTCCTATGAAAAATGCTATGAAGTCTCCGCCAAGCTTATAGTATTCATAAGGGATTCCTGTTACATATAAGAATCCTACTATAAGTAAGATTGCTATTAGCAAAGGATTTGCTAGGGCGGTTTTTAATTTTGAGTTTATCCATTTGGCGATTTCATAGGCTGCAAAGGAGAGGATTATTCCAAAATATTGGTTATTAAATATTGCTTCCATATCTATTTTCTCCTTTTTTGCAAGGTTTGCACTACTAAACCTGTTACAACCATTGTAACTGCTGTTCCAATTAGAACTGAGATTACTAAGGCAGGGATTTTGCCTTTTATAACATCATAATTTGCTACAATTCCTACTCCGACCGGTACAAATAAAAAAGCTAGGTTTATTAATATACCATCTGATGTTGTCTTTACATCTTCTACCTTTAAGATATTGAAGCGAAGCGCTAGGAAAAGATAAAACATTCCATAAACTGCTTCTGGAACAGGAAAGTTAATTATTTTCCTTGTGAGCACGCCTAGAAAAAGGCATGCGCACAGGATTACAAATTCTTTTAGGTATTTCATTGATCTGTCCTTAGTCTACAGATACAACTTTTCCTGGATTTAGAATCATGTTAGGGTCGAATACTTTTTTGATTCCCCTGATTAGATTTGTATTTATTTCTCCTTCAAATTCTCTCATGTATTGTAGTTTACCGTGGCCTATACCGTGTTCACCTGATAGTTGTCCACCAAATTCATAGGCTTTTGTATAGATTTCTTCCATGAAATCATGAACTTGTTTGTTGAATTCTTCTTTTTTGTCTTCGTCATTTGATACTGCGTAAATGTGGAGGTTACCATCACCTGCGTGGCCAAATGATTGAACGTCGAAGTCATATTTTTCGCCTGCTTCATTTACGAAGTTGATGAATTCTGCTATCTTGTTGATTGGAACTACTACGTCGCACTCATCTACTAGTTTGTATTGGCTGTCGATTGCTTCTAGGAAGGAGCTTCTTGCTGCCCATGCATCTTTTATAGCGTTTGGAGTATCAGCTACAAGTACATCGATTGCACCATTTTCTACTAGTAATTCTGCAGCTTGTTCCATTTGTAGGTCGATTTCATCTTCATTATCGCCATCGAAGGTGATAAGTAGGTAAGCATTAACATCTGTGCCTTCTATGTTTTTAGGGAAGGTTTCTTTACCTATGTATTTTTCAGAAGCTAGAATAATTTTTCTTTCCATAAATTCTATAGCTTGTGGTTTTAAGTGAGCTCTAAATAGCACTGGAACTGTTGCTATACAATCTTCAAGTGTTTCAAATGGAACTATTAGAGAAATTGTATGTTTAGCTTGTGGAACTATTCTTAGTGTTAATTCTGTTATAATTCCAAGTGTACCTTCAGAACCTACCATAAGGTCTTTTAGAGAATATCCTGTAGATGTTTTAGAAACTACAGCACCAAATCTTGTAACTTCACCTGTAGGAAGTACTACTTCCATAGCTCTTACGTAATCTCTTGTTGTACCGTATTTTACAGCTCTCATACCACCGGCATTTGTTGATACGTTTCCGCCAAGTGTTGCAAATTTTTCGCCTGGATCAGGTGGGTACATATAGCCTTTAGATAGACAATCTTCAGCAAGATCGTGTAAGTAAACACCAGGTTGTACCTTTACTACTAGGTTATCAAGATCGTATTCAAGGATTTGGTTCATTCCTTGCATATCAATCATTACTCCGCCGTTGATAGCAACACCTGATCCTACAAGTCCAGAACCAGCACCACGAGCTAGTACAGGTATCTTATGTTCATTACAAATTGTAAGAATGGTAGATACATCATCTGTAGATTTAGCTTCGATTAATACATCTGGTTGGTAAGAACCGTAGATAGGCATTTCATCGTGGAAAAAGTCTTCGTTGATATCGTTTCCCGCATAAACTTTGCCAGAAACATAGTCTCTAAATTGTTGAATGATATTTTCATCAACTTTGTTATAATCAGTCATATTTATCCTCCTTATGAAACTGACACAAACTATATTGTTTGTCTTTAATAGTATAACAAAAATATTTAATCAAATCAAATTAAAATGTTAAAAAAAAATACATGATTATTTTGACAAGAGCAAGAAAACGTTTGAAAAAGCCTTGATTGCAAGTATAGTTTAATTAAATAGGATTTGCTAAAAAATATTTTTTACGAGGGTATTTATACTTTTTCCATCGAGATTTAGTTAAAATACCTAAGCTTTTATGCTTATTTTGTAAAATTTTTGATTTTTATTTGACAAAGTCCCATTTGATTGTTAAGATAATAACAGTAGGATAAGCCTGTAAGAAATATACAATCTTATAGGTAATATTAGTAATAAGGAGTTAATATGTATAAGTTAAACGAAGAACAATTAGAAATGCAACAAATGTTTAGAGATTTTGCAGAAAAAGAAGTTGCTCCAATAGCAATCGAAATTGATGAAGAGCACAGATTCCCTGAAGAAAATGTTGCTAAAATGCAAGAATTAGGATTTTTTGGTATTCCTTTTGATGAAGAATACGGTGGAATCGGACTAGATACACTTACATACGTACTTTGTGTTGAAGAATTATCAAAAGCATGTGCTTCAACAGGAGTTATAGTTTCAGCTCATACTTCACTTTGTGCTGATGCTATTAATAAATTTGGTAATGAAGAACAAAAACAAAAATACCTAACACCACTTGCTTCAGGCGAAAAATTAGGTGCATTTGCCCTTACAGAACCAGATGCTGGTACAGATGCTTCAGGTCAAAAAACTGTAGCAGTTAAAGATGGTGATGAATATGTACTTAATGGTACAAAAATCTTTATAACAAACGCTGGTTATGCTGACACATATGTTGTATTTGCTATGACAGATAAATCACAAGGAACAAAAGGAATCTCAGCATTTATAGTTGAAAAGGGAACACCTGGTTTTGATTTCGGTACTAAAGAAGATAAGATGGGTATCAAAGCTTCATCTACAATGGAATTAGTATTTAGAGATTGTAGAATTCCTGCAGCAAACCTACTTGGCGAAGAAGGCAAGGGCTTTAAATATGCTATGCAAACACTTGATGGTGGTAGAATTGGTATAGCTGCTCAAGCACTAGGTATAGCAGAAGGAGCTTTAAATAAAGCTGTTAAATATGTTAAAGAAAGACAACAATTTGGTAGACCAATAGCTAAATTCCAAAATACACAATTTAAATTAGCTGAAATGGCTATCGATATAGAATCAGCTCGTCACCTAGTTTATAAGGCAGCAACCCTTAAAGATGCTGGCGAAAGCTATACAGTAGCAGCAGCAGAAGCTAAACTTAAAGCATCAAGAGTAGCAATGGATGTTACAACAAAAGCTGTTCAATTACTTGGTGGCTATGGTTATGTTAAAGAATACGAAGTAGAAAGAATGATGAGAGATGCAAAAATTACAGAAATCTATGAAGGTACTTCAGAGGTTATGCTAATGGTTGTATCAGGTGCACTATTAAGATAAGAGGTATTTAATGAATATATTTGTATGCGCAAAGCAAGTTCCAGATACTAACGAAATCAAAATTGATCCAGTTACTAATACCCTAATTAGAAAGGGAGTTCCAAGTATCCTTAATACTTACGACGCTTTTGCCCTAGAGCAAGCTCTAAGAATAAAAGATAAAGATCCAGAAGTTAAAATCACAGTTATCTCAATGGGACCTCCACAAGCAGATCAAATGCTTAGAGATTGTCTAGCAGTAGGTGCTGACAATGCTTACCTAGTTACAGATAGAAAATTTGGTGGTTCAGATACTCTAGCTACTTCATATATAATTTCAGAAGCTATCAAAAAAGTAGCTGAAACTGAAGGACAACCAGACATGGTATTTTGTGGACTTCAAGCAATCGATGGTGATACAGCTCAAGTAGGTCCAGAAATAGCTGAACACTTAGGACTTCCACAAGTAACTTATGCTTATACAGTAGAATTAAATGATGAAGGAATAAAAGTACTTCAAGAAGTAGAAGGTGGAGCTAGAAATATCCAAATGACACTTCCAGGTCTTGTAACATTTACAAAATATGGTGATGAAGATTTAAGATATCCAAAAATCAAAAATAAATTAAAAGCTAAAAAAGCAACTATCGAACAAATTACACTTGAAGAACTTAAAGATACTATAGATGAAACAGCTATAGGTCTAAAAGGCTCACCAACAAGAGTAAACAAATCTTACACACCAACAGTTGAAAAAACTGGTGAAATGTTTGTAGATATGGAAGCTGGAGAAGCTTGTGATAAGCTAATAGCAGCTTTAGCTGATAAGAAGCTTATTTAAGGAGGAACTATGTCAGAAAATAAAAACCTTTGGGTAATAGTCGAAACTAAAGAAGATGGTTCAGCTGTAAATGTAGGTCTTGAATTATTAAATCCAGGCAGAAAAATGGCTGACACACTTGGTGGAGACCTAGTAGCTGTTATAATCGGTCAAGATGTAGCAAAAGCTAAAGAAGAAGTAAAAGATCATGGTGTTGATAGAATAATCACTTGCGAAGGTGAAGTATACAAAGATTACAGCACAGATGTTTATGCAAATGCAATAGAAAAACTTGTTGAAAAATACAACCCAGACACAATCTTAATTGGTGCAACAAACCAAGGTAGAGATTTAGGCCCAAGAGTTTCAGCAAGACTTCACACAGGACTTACAGCAGACTGTACAGAACTTGATGTTGATGCTGAAACAGGAAATGTACAATGGACAAGACCAGCATTTGGTGGTAACTTAATGGCACAAATCCTATGCCCAGACTCAAGACCACAAATGGGTACAGTACGTCCAGGCGTATTCCCTAAAGAAGCATTCGGTAGAAAAGATAATATCGAAGAAATCGAAGAAAATATAGAATTTACAGGTGAAATCAGAACAAAAATCCTTGACTTTATCCCAAGAGATGAAGGAGATGATGTAGATTTAGTTGGAGCTGAATTTATCGTATCAGGTGGACGTGGTCTAGGCGATCCAAGCAACTTAAAGCTTATTGAAGACCTAGCAGAAGCCCTAGGTGCAACAGTAGGATCATCTCGTCCATTAGTAGACTCAGGATGGATTTCTCATTCACACCAAGTAGGTCAATCAGGTAAAACTGTAGCACCTAAGGTATATATAGCAGTAGGTATATCTGGAGCTATCCAACACTTGGCTGGTATAAATGCGTCAGATACAATAATTGCTATAAATAAAGATCCAGATGCTCCAATCTTTGATGTTGCAGATTATGGTATCGTAGGAGATTTATTTGAGGTAGTACCTGCACTTATCGAAAAGATAAACGCTAGAAAAGCTTGATAATAAAATATAAGGCACTCTTGCAAAATGAAAGAATATAATTAAAGGCAAAGGCTGATGGTAGGCTTATAGGAATCCTATAAGCCTGCTAGAAGGCTGATTTAAAAGTCTAGATAATTAAAATTTATTTTCACTTGCAAAACTGCCTTTTTTATTACATGGTATAGACAAAATATAGTCAATCTTATATACTAGGATAAAATATAGAAAATAATCATTAAAAATTTAACTATTTTTGTTAAAAAATATACATATTTGATTGACAAAAAAATATCAACTGTTATAATAATTATATAAGGATATACTTTTGGGTATATAAAATAATAGCCCAGATAAACTTAGATTAGATGTTGCAAACGATTTATAAAAAGGGGGATTAATGGAATACAAAACTCTAAAGTATGAAGTTAATGGTTATGTTGGCAAATTAAGTATCAATAGACCAGAAGCTTTAAACGCACTTAATTCAGAAGTACTTGATGAACTAGATATTTTAGTAGAGGAAATTAAAAAAGATAATGACCTTAGATGCCTTATAATCACAGGAGAAGGCAGAAGCTTTGTTGCAGGAGCTGATATTAAAGAAATGTCAACTCTTACACCTATAGAAGGCAAAGAATTTGGTGCAAAAGGACTATCAGTATTTAGAAAAATTGAGTCACTTCCAATTCCAGTAATAGCTCAAATTAACGGATTTGCCCTAGGTGGTGGATGCGAACTTGCTATGAGTTGTGATTTTAGAATAGCTAGTGAAAAGGCTTTATTTGGTCAACCTGAAGTTGGTCTTGGCATAACACCAGGTTTTGCTGGAACACAAAGACTACAAAGATTAGTTGGTCCTGGCTTCGCTAAATATTTAATATATACTGCAAACAATATCAAAGCTGACAAGGCTTATGAAATTGGACTTGTACAAGAAGTAGTAGAAGCTGATAAGCTTGAAGAAAGAGTAAACGAACTTGCAAACAAGATTGCTGGCAATGCTCCAATAGCTGTTAGAGCATCAAAAGAAGCAATAAATGTTGGTGGACAAGTTGATATTGATAGTGCAATAAAGGTTGAAGAAAACCTATTTGCTCTAACATTCTCAAGTGAAGATCAAAAAGCAGGCATGGAAGCTTTCCTAAACAAGGGTAAGGCAGAATTTAAAAATAAATAAGGAGATTTTAAATGAAAATTGGTGTAATTGGTTCAGGAATAATGGGTGGCGGAATTGTAGAAACTGCTGCTAAAAGTTATGAAGTTGTTGTAAGAGATATTAAAGATGAATTCTTAGAAAAAGCAAAAGCTAGAATAGAAAAATCTTATGCTAAACAAGTTGCTAAAGAAAGAATGACAGAAGAAGCTAAAGAAGCTGCACTTAAAAACATTTCTTATACAACAGAAGTTAAAGATTTAGCTGATTGTGATGTAGTAATCGAAGCTGCAACAGAAAATCCTAAACTTAAAAAAGAAATTTTTAAAGAATTAGACGAAGTAGTAAAAGAAGGTGCAATCCTTGCTTCAAACACATCTTCACTTTCAATAACAGACATAGCTGCAGTTACAAAAAGACCAGAAAATGTAATTGGTATGCACTTCTTCAATCCAGTTCCAGTTATGAAACTTGTTGAAGTTATCAGAGGTCTTCATACATCTGATGAAACAAACAAGGCAATCTTTGAACTAGCTGAAAAACTTGGCAAACAACCAATCGAAGTTAAAGAAGGCCCAGGTTTTGTAGTAAATAGACTTCTAATCCCAATGATTAACGAAGCTGTTGGCGTATTAGCTGATGGACTTGCAAGTGTTGAAGATATCGATAAAGGTATGCAACTTGGTGCAAACCACCCTATGGGACCTCTTGCTTTAGGAGATTTAATCGGTCTAGATACATGTCTTGCAATCATGGAAGTTCTTTACAATGAATTTGGTGATAGCAAATATAGACCATGCCCACTTCTAAGACAAATGGTAAGAGCAGGAGACCTTGGTAGAAAAACAGGTAAAGGCTTCTACGATTACAGCAAATAAGATTGAATAGAGAAAGAATTTAAGGAGATAATATGACTAAAAAAGTAGTAATAGCAAGTGCAGCAAGAACACCAGTAGGCGCATACGGCGGAGCATTCAAAACAGTAACAGCTAGAGAATTAGGTGCAGTAGCAGCTAAAGCAGCAATCGAAAGAGCTGGAATTAAACCAGAAGATATAGACGAATCAATCCTAGGTTGCGTACTTCAAGCAGGTAATGGCCAAAATATTGCTCGTCAAATCGCACTAGATGCAGGTATTCCAAAAGAAAAACCAGCAATGACTCTTAACATCGTTTGTGGTTCAGGTCTAAGATCAGTATCATTAGCAGCTCAAATGATCCTTGCAGGTGATTGCGATGTAGTACTAGCAGGTGGTACAGAATCAATGTCTAACGCTCCATACCTATTAACAGATGAAAGATGGGGAGCTAGAATGGGTGATAAAAAAGTTGTCGATGAAATGATCAAA
The DNA here is from genome assembly GCF_026131715.1 of Anaerococcus sp. NML200537. Classification (NCBI taxonomy): domain Bacteria; kingdom Bacillati; phylum Bacillota; class Tissierellia; order Tissierellales; family Peptoniphilaceae; genus Anaerococcus; species Anaerococcus sp. NML200537. Next base: position 8,613 of record NZ_JAMXSL010000024.1, read on the forward strand.
GACGGACTTTGGGATGCATTCAATGACTACCACATGGGAGTTACAGCTGAAAATATAGCTGAAAAATTCGGCCTAACAAGAGAAGAACAAGATGCCCTTGCTGCAGACAGCCAACAAAAAGCTGCAAAAGCTAGAGCTGAAGGTAGATTTAAAGATGAAATCGTACCAGTAGAAGTAAAGGGAAGAAAAGGCAAAGTTACTGTAGTAGATACAGATGAATACATCAAAGAAGGCGTAACAACAGAAAGCATTTCAGGCCTAAGACCAGCTTTCATCAAAGATGGTACAGTTACAGCTGCTAACGCTTCAGGTATCAATGATGGTGCTGCTTGTCTAGTAGTAATGAGTGAAGAAAAAGCTAAAGAACTTGGCGTAACACCACTTGCTACAATAGTTTCTTATGCTACTGAAGGTGTTGATCCAAAAATCATGGGTACAGGCCCAATCCCAACAGTAAGAAAAGCTCTAGAAAAAGCTAACCTAACACTAGAAGATATTGACCTAATCGAAGCTAACGAAGCATTCGCAGCTCAAGCTCTTTCAGTAATCAAAGAACTAGGTTTAAACACAGACATAGTAAACGTAAATGGTGGAGCAATAGCAATTGGTCACCCAGTTGGAGCAAGCGGAGCAAGAATTCTTACAACATTACTATATGAAATGCAAAAGAGAGACTCTAAAAAAGGTATCGCAACACTTTGTATAGGTGGCGGTATGGGTACTGCAGTAATAGTAGAAAGATAAGATAGTTTTTAAAGTATGCGGATATTCTTGTCTGCATACTTTTTTTGCTATTATTTAAGAAATTAACAGAAAAGATTGATAATTTTTTTCAATAATGGGTATAATTTAATTAAGAAAACGATATTACAAAGGAGTTTTATTAATGGACTATAAAAAACTATACGAAGAAAAGCTAATCACAGCCAAAGAAGCTGCTGCAATGGTAAAAGATGGTGACTGGATTGAACTTGGTTGGGCAGCTCTTACTCCAGTTGATTTTGACAAGGCCCTAGCTGCAAGAGTTGATGAAGTTAAGGATGTAAAGGTAAGAGGAGGCGTTGTTCCATATATGCCATATGTAGGAGCAGCTGATCCAACAGGAGAGCATATCACATATCATTCTTGGCATGCATCAGGTACAGAGAGAAAATTAATAAATAACAACAAATATGGTGCTTACTTTATGCCAATTAAATATAGTGAGCTTCCAAGATATCTTGCAGAAAATGCTGAGAGAGCAGCTATAAGTGTAATCCAAGTATCACCAATGGATAAGCATGGCAACTTCAACTTTGGTGTTTCTGCATCACACACAATAGCATCTTTCCAAAATTCTGACAAGATTATTCTAGAAATAAATGAAAACGTACCAAGAGCTCTTGGTGGTTTTGAAAACTTTATCAACATCAAAGACGTAGATTATGTATTTGAATCAAGCAACTATCCAATGCTAACTCTTCCAAGTGCAAAATTTGGTGAAGAAGAGCTAAAGGCTGCCAAATATGTAGTAGATATGCTTCGTGATGGAGATACAATTCAATTAGGTATAGGTGGACTTCCAAATGCTATCGGTTCTCAAATAGCAAAATCTGACCTAAAAGATTTAGGCGTTCACTCAGAAATGTATGTAGATGCCTTTAGAGAAATGGCCCTAGCAGGTAGGATAACAGGTCTTAAGAAAAACATAGACATAGGCCGTCAAACTTACGCTTTCGCGGCAGGTAGCCAAGAACTCTATGACTATATAGATGACAATGAAGAATTAATGGCAGCACCAGTTGATTATGTAAATGATGTAGGAGTAATAGCATCTCTTGATAATTTCGTATCAATCAATACAGTCCTTCAAGTAGACCTTTGGGGACAAATTTCAGCTGAAACCGTAGGAACAAAACATATTTCAGGAGCAGGTGGGGCCCTTGACTTTGTACTTGGAGCTTATAGATCAAAGGGCGGTAGATCAATAATTTCACTTATTTCTTCTAAAGTTAATAAAGAAGGTAAGAGAGTTTCAAATATCGTTCCAACCTTTGCACCAGGAACTCAAGCAACAGCAGTAAGGTCTAACACCCACTATATAGCTACAGAACAAGGTATAGTAAACTTCAAGGGTCTAACAACCTGGCAAGCAGCCGAAGCTTTAGTAAGTCTAGCTCACCCAGAAAATAGAGATGAATTAATAAAACAAGCAGAAGAATTAGGAATCTGGAGAAATACCAACAAGAGAATCTAAGATTTAAAAATGCCCTAGCATTGGTTGTTCAATGCAGGGTAATTTTTTTGAAAATTATAAGCTTTCTTCTTCATAAATTGACTTATAAAGGGCCTTAAGAGCCTTATCCTCATCGTCCTTGTCTATAAAGATAAAAAGGGAATTGTTGCTAGCCCCCTGGATAATATATTCTATATTTACATTTATATCATCAAGAACTTTAGAAAAAATGTAAAGAGCCTTACTCATCTTATCCTTAAGACCTTCTCCTACTATAGCAATGGCCTTTAACCTGTCATTAAGGTCTAATTCATCAAGGTCAAAAGATGAATTGATGGCGTTTATAATAGAAAGTTTTCTAGATTTATCTTTTATATATGTGCTTCTAACAAGGATAGAAACAGAGTCGATAGATGTAGGGATGTGCTCAACTGCAATATGCATATATTGGAAAATATCAAGGACATTTTTGATATAACCGATTTTTCTATTCATCATATATTCAGTCAAGGTAAAGGAAGTAAAAGCTCCTACATCAGATATTCCTATGATTGGATTTTCACTTATATCTGTCCTATCTTTGGAAATGATAGTACCACCTTCATCAGGATTGTTAGTGTTCTTTACGTGTATTTCAATATTTGTATCAAGAAGGGGCTGGACAACATCCTCTTGGAAAATCTCAAAACCATTGTAGGATAATTCCCTCATCTCTGCATATGAAATATTTTTGATAGGGGCAGGATTATAGAACATATTTGGATTTGCTGAATATATATAGGTCATATCTGTATAATTTTCATAAATATCGCAAGAAAGACCTTTAGCAACCATAGATCCTGTTATATCTGACCCTCCCCTTGAAAATGTGAGCCTATAGCCTTCATCATTGTAGCCGAAAAATCCAGGAATGACTAAAATATCCTTACAATCTTCATGTTCTTTAATCAAATCATAGGAAATATCTAAAATTTTGGCATCATTTAAAGAGTATTCAAGTCTTATTCCAAGGTCTTCTGGGGATATGTATTTTGCTTCAAGACCTACTTTTTCAAGGTAGGCTGCTATAAGCCTTGCGTTAAAATCTTCTCCAGCAGACTTGATAGCATTTTCTAGATAAAAATCATCATCTATGTTTTCTAAAAAGCAAATAAGAATTCCTTTAAAAGAATCTACAAGGCCAAGCTCAAGACCAAGGTCCCTTGCAATATCTTCATATCTAAGTATTATCTTCTCCAAGCTATTTATGTAGCTAGGGCTATCTTGCTTATAGTCCTTATAGAGATTTATCAAAAGGTCTGTGACTTTTATATCTGCCTTAAATCTCTTGCCTGGTGCAGAGACAACGATGGCCCTTATGTCCTTATCATTTTTTACAATATTTGTTAATTTTTTTATTTGATTGGCGTTAGCTACTGAGCTTCCACCAAATTTAGCTATTTTTTTCATATCATATTCTCCTATTGTATTAAAGTATACCACTTGTTGCATTAAAATGAAACAATTTGCATAAAAATAATTTAAAACTTGACAAAATACATAATAACTGATAGACTATTTAATAAATACAGATTTAGTTAAGGGGTCGCGGTTGCAAAGATTAGGAGAACCGAAAGGTGTAACCGCCGAAATACATGGTATTGGTCATATGTCAAATAGGTATATGACTGTCAAAAAGATGTGCCAAATCTTTTTGGAGTACTTGCTAAGTCAGGCGAAAGGAAGATCATGAGCCTTTTGCTTGTGGTCTTTTTCTTTTTGGGCCAAGTATTAAGTCATGATTTAGGAGGGAAAATGTTAGAAAAAAACTATGAATATATAGACAATATTCTCCATATTGGTGGGGTTTCGACTTTAAAATTAGTAGAGGAATATGGAACGCCCCTTTATGTATATGATCAAAAATTAATAAAGGATACGGCAGCTTGCTTTTTAGAAAATTTTAAGTCAGATACCCTAAGAACTGAGGTGATTTATGCATCAAAGGCACTTTCCAATCTCTATATCCTTGGCCTACTAGCCAAAAAAGGAACTTTTGTAGATGCTGTTTCAATGGGGGAAATATTTCTAGCCTTGAAAGCAGGTTTTAAGCCTGAAAAAATTCATTTTCATGGTAATAACAAAACAAAAGAAGAACTTGCCTATGCTATAGACAATAATATTGGCCTGATAATAATAGATAATTACGACGAATTTAAATTAATAGAAGATTTGCTTTTAAATTCTGATAAAAAAATTGACTGCCTACTTAGGATTAATCCTGATGTGAAGACATCAACTCATAAATATATCCAAACATCAAATGCTGATTCAAAATTTGGAATAAATATAAGAGATGAAAAATTAAAGGATATAATAAAAGAGATGGTAAATTCAAAGGCCATCAAGCTTCTTGGTTTTCACGCTCATATAGGTAGCCAGGTCAATGAGCTTGGATTTTTCAAGGAAGAAGCTGATATCTTACTTAGATTTACTAAGGAAATGGAAGAGGCTTTAGCCTATAAATTTAAGGCCATAAATTTCGGTGGAGGCTTTGGTGTTAGGCAAAATACATCGGATCCTTCTTATGATTTGAAAGCCTTCCTCAAAGAATTTATAGGATACATAGAAAAATCCATTAAGGATTATGACTTAAGCATTGAAACTGTTGGAATCGAGCCAGGTAGGTCTATGGTAAATCAAGCAGGTACAACTCTTTATAGGGTAGGATCTGTAAAACATACACTAGAAGGCTTGCCTCTTGTTTTTGTCGATGGGGGCATGAGTGATAATATCAGACCTAGTCTTTATGGGGCTAAATACGACGCTCTCCTTGCGAATAGGGTCAAGGGGGAAGCTTTAAAGACTTATAGGGTGGCAGGTAAGCTTTGTGAGTCAGGTGATATCTTGATAGATGAAGCAAGGCTAAATAACCCACAAAAGGGAGATACCCTTGCTATAGAAAATACTGGAGCCTACTCTCTTGCCATGTCTTCATCCTACAACAAGCAGCTAAAGCCTGCTGTGGTATTTGTGGAAGATGGCAAGACTAGTCTTGCTGTAAAAAGAGAAGCTTTAGAAGATTTGTTAATAAATGATTTAGAATATATTGAAGATTAAGGAGAAAATAATGAGAAAAGTAAATGTAGCGGTAGTTGGTGCAAGTGGCTTAGTTGGTAGAAAGATAAGGGAAATCCTTGAAGAGAGAAATTTCCCTGTAGAAAAACTCTTTGCCTTCGCTTCCAAAAAATCAGCAGGAACAAAAATTGAATACGCAGGTAGGGAAGTAATAATTGAAGAGCTCAAAGAAGACTCATTTGATGGCAGGGGAATCGATATAGCTCTATTTGCAGCAGGTGGATCAGTTTCTGAAAAATACATACCACTTGCCATAAAAAATAAGATAAAGGTCGTAGATAACTCTTCATATTTTAGGATGGACAAAAATGTTCCATTAGTAATTCCTGAGGTAAATCCTGATGATATCAAGCAAGATGATATGCTAATAGCAAACCCAAATTGTTCTACAATCCAATCAGTCCTTGCTATTTCAAAAATTCACAAAGATTTTGGTATTGAAAGAATAATCTATAACACCTACCAAGCAGTATCCGGTGGTGGGGAAAGAGCCCTTGAAGACCTCTATGAAAAGAAAAATGACCACTGGAAATACAAGATTTATGACAATGTTCTTCCTCAAATCGATGTGTTTTTAGATAATGGCTACACTAAAGAAGAGATGAAAATGATTGATGAAACAAGGAAAATCCTAGATGATCAGGATTTAAAAATCACAGCTACAGCCATTAGGGTACCTGTAAGCAATTCTCACGGTGTATCAATTAACCTTAAACTTAAAAAAGACTTCACTCTTGATGAGATTAGACAGACAATCAAAGCTACACCAGGAGTAGTTTTAGAAGATGATATCAAAGAAGAAATCTACCCAATGCCAGCCTTTGTTTCAGGCAAGGACGAAGTCTTTGTAGGTAGGATTAGAGAAGATTATTCTTGTGAAAGATCTCTAAACCTATGGACAGTTGCCGATAATATTAGAAAGGGAGCTGCCCTAAATGCAATAGAGATAGCTGAACTTTTAGTGGAGGATATGTGATGATCTTTAAAGGCTCTGCTGTAGCAGTAATAACGCCATTTGATGAAAATTTAGATGTGGATTATAAGGCCTATGACAAAATCTTAGAATTTCATCTAGAAAATTCTACCGATGCCCTAGTTGTGTGCGGAACCACTGGTGAAGCCACAACTATGACAGAAGATGAGAAGATAAGACTAATTAAATATACGGTAGAAAAAATTGATGGAAGGATGCCGATAATTGCGGGCACAGGTTCAAATGACACCTACTCTGCGGCAGCCTTTAGCAAAAAGGTCAGCGAAATAGAAGGAGTGGATGGCTTGCTAGTAGTGACTCCTTACTATAACAAGGCCACAAAAGAAGGTCTTTACGAGCACTTTGCCTATATAGCAAAGAATTCATCTAAGCCAATTATTTTATACAATGTTCCATCAAGAACCAATGTAAATATCGACCTTGATACTACATTAAGGCTTGCTCAAATTGAAAACATAGTAGGTATTAAGGATGCTACAGGAGATTTAGCATATACAGCGAAGCTTTTAGCCCATAAGCCAAAAGACTTTGCGGTCTATTCAGGAAATGATGATGTAACCCTTCCAATGCTTGCCCTTGGCATAGATGGGTCTATATCAGTACTTGCCAATATCTTGCCAAAAGAAAACCACGATATTTATGAACTTTTTAAGGCTGGACAAACTGACCATGCAACTAAGCTTCATCTAAAATACATAGATCTAATAAAAGATTTATTTATAGAAGTAAATCCAGTTCCAGTTAAGGCTGCAGCAGCAATGGTGGGCCTTTGCCAAAATACTCTTAGACTACCTTTAACACCTGCAAATAAAACCACAGAAGCAATTTTAAAAGAAAAATTAAGGGAGCTTGGCCTATGTTAAAGATTTTATTAGTTGGTGCAAGAGGAGCCATGGGAAGGACCTTAGCAGAAGTGGTAAGGGAAAATGATAATTATAAGATTATTGCCGGAATAGATAAGGATTGTGATGGGGGCAGCGACTTTCCAATCTATGATTATTTTTTAAAAGTAGAAGCAAAGGCGGATGTCATAATAGATTTTTCAAATAGGGCTCTCCTAGATGATATTATTTCTTATGCAAGTTCTAGGGAAATTCCAGTAATTTTTGCTACAACAGGCTATACAGACGATGACTTGGCAAAAATCAATAAGCTATCAGATAAGATAGCCTTCATGCAAGAGGGAAATTATTCCCTTGGCATAAATATTATGCTTGAGGCAGCAAGGCTTTTAGCCAAGGGCCTAAGTGATTTTGACATAGAGATAGTAGAAAGCCACCACAACAAGAAAAAAGACAACCCATCAGGCACAGCTAATATGATTTTCGATGCGGTAAATTCTGCAAGAGATAATAAGCTTAACAAGGTCATGAGAGCTATGACCCATGATGATGAAAGAAAAGCTACTGATGTAGGCATTTCATCAGTCAGGGCTGGATCAATAGTAGGAGAGCATAGGTTAATATTTGCTGGAGTCGATGAGGTCTTAGAAATAAAACACCAGGCAGGGTCTAAAAAAATATTTGCTATAGGAGCTCTCAAGGCAGCAAGTTTTATAGTGGGCAAGAAGCCAGGAAGATATGATTTTAAAGATGTAATAAGAGGTATGGATGATTAGAATAGGAATAGTTGGTTACGGGAATTTAGGAAAATCAGTAGAAAAGGCAATAAAAGAAAGCCTTGACATGGATCTTGTGAAGATATTTTCAAGGAGGAAATTAGACCACGAATCTTATGAGTCTTTAGATAATATTTTAGCTTATAAGGAAGATGTTGATCTTTTAATCCTTTGCGGGTCATCAGATAAGGACATCATGGCCCAAGGTCCGAAGCTTTTAGAAAATTTCAATACCCTAGATTCTTTTGACAATCACGCAAAGATTAAAGAATATTATCATATGATGGATGAAATAGGCAAGAAGGCTAATAAGCTTGCCTTAATTTCTACAGGTTGGGATCCAGGACTATTTTCCCTCCAAAGGCTAATAGGCCAGGCAATCCTCCCACAAGGTGCAACTTATACATTTTGGGGCAAGGGAGTAAGTCAGGGCCATTCAGCTGCTTGTAGGGCAATTGATGGGGTGATAGATGCCACCCAATACACCATACCGAGGGATGAAGTCCTAGAAAGAGTTAGGGCAGGGGAAGAAATCGAATTTGACCCTCATAAGGCCCATCTTAGAGAGGTTTTTGTAGTTGCTGAAGAAAATGCTGATAAGGTCAAAATCGAAGAGGCCATAAAGACCATGCCAGATTATTTTGTAGGATATGAAACTATAGTCCACTTTATAAGCCAAGAAGAATTAAATAAAGACCACAAAGAAATGGTCCATGGTGGTTATGTATTTAGAAATGGAATGGCTTCAGGATCTACTAGGTCTGTAATAGAATTTAGCCTAGATTTAAAAAACAACCCAGACTTTACGGCAGCTTGCGATATAGCCTACGCCAGGGCAGCTTATGCCCTAAAAAAAGAAGGCAAAAAAGGTGCTATCACCGTCTTAGATGTAGCACCAAAATATTTATCCTTCAAGTCTTATGAGGACTTGATAGATTCTATTTAAGATTTCTTGGGGTCTTTAAATTACTTGCTAGCCCATAAATGGGCAAGAGATATTTAAAGGCTCCTGGATTTTTTTCTTTAATAAATGTTATGAGATCAAGCATCCAAACCACCACATATTTGCTTAGGTAAAAGGCCTGGATACCATTAGCAAGGATTGACCTTCTGCCATTTATGACGATATCATCCCTCATTTCTTTAAAATAATCCAAAAGCTCCTTCCTATTATCATCATTTATAATAATCGAATCAATTAGGCAGGCAAGACTTGGTAGATATTTTTCATCAAGGTCATTAAAGGAAAAATAAATAAGGCCACCCTCAGATAAGTAAATATCATCTTTCGACCTATCATCTTTAAAATATTGGGACTTTTGGAAATTTTTAAAAAAATGTGGATAAATACCAAATTCATAGGAAGAATTTGCTATAGAATCCTTTAGATACTCAAGTTCATAAGCCCCATTATCAAAAGAAGCGATGAAAATTGGAGAAAGAATGACAAGGAGCCTTAATTTTTCATTATTTTCATCATTTGAAAAAGAAATCCTAAAGGCAGATGACTTTTGGCTTTTATTTACGCTTATACCTATGGGATTAAGGGAATAATCAGAGCCAAATTCAAATCTTTCAATTCTTTTTCCTGTAAATTTTTCTAAGAGCATTGGATTAAATCGGCATACTTACCAGAGCTTGCCTTTATTAAATCATCTGGCTTTAGCTTAAGGCTGTGACCAACCTTGCCTGCAGATACTTTTATAAATTCAAGATCTTTGGCCTTCTTGTCAATAAAGACTGGGAAATTTTTCTTAAGAGCAAGGGGAGTAGTGGCTCCTCTTTCATAGCCCACAGTATTTTTTAAATCCTTAAGATGAAGCATAGAAAGGGACTTGACCCCAATTTCCTTAGCAGCCTTCTTAAAGTCTATTTCATCTGCCCCATTTAAGACAAGGATGTATATATCACCATTTTTAGATTCGCAAGCTAGGGTCTTAAAGACTGTAGCTATGTCAGTTCCATTTTCTGCTGCTAAATCAGTTGCAGAAACAAATTCGTGGTCTAATTCATAGTCTATATGTTCATATGGTATTTTTTTCTTATCTAAAAATCTCATTGCATTTGTTTTAATTTCTTTTTTGATAATAATCACCTCAGAAGAATTATACTTTAAATATATAAAAAATGGGTATAAATTTCTATATGAAGGAGTTAAGATGAGCGAAAAAGTTTATGCAAATTATATATATGATTCCTGCTATAGCTTGGAATATGGAGATTTATTCCTTGTATTTGATTATGCAAGGGGTATCTTAGATATACCAGAAACAAAACATAGCTTGTTTTTTGTGACGAAGAATGATGAAAATTCTTATACAACAGAGATTTTCAACCTAGCCAAGCTTAAATCTATAAACTATGTCCTTAGCGAATCTGTAAGGGACCTTAAATATCAGGATAATATAATCTACTTAAATAAGGATGAGCTTGGCATGAAAGACCTTAAAGATTTATATAATAAGGAAGATGTCAAACTGGTAAAAGATCATGATTTTTTAAATTTCAAGCTGGCAGATAAAAACATTAGGATCAGATGCTTTAGTATAGATAAGTCTAGCCTTGCTTATTTAATAAGAATAGACTCTTTTGTTATCTTTTATGGGGGGAATATTAATTTAGCTGAGATAGATGAATCTTCTTATCTTGACTTATTAGATATTTTAGAAGAAGAAAAAATTGATATAATTTTCTTGCCGATATATCCTTTGGATGAAAAATCTTTTGCTTATTTGGACACCTTAGTTAAAGTATCTGAAAGCCAGATATTTTTCCCCACTAAGATTGGTGGGAGAGAAGCTATAAGCAAAGAGTTTAAAGAAAAATATAATAATAATGAGTTAGATATAAGACAGATAAGAAAGCTAAACGAAGAAATCGAAATAGAAGTTGACTGATTTAGTTCTAAATGCTTGGTGAAGTATAATAAGGAACAGTGAGATGGAAAAAATAAGAAGACTAGCAAGTATAGAGCTTCCTAATTGGGATGATATCCCAAGCCAAGGATTATACAAAGGAGAGCTTCTTGATTATCTGAAAGAAGTTCTAAGCCCTTTATATGTAATAGATAGAAACATAATTACATCATCTATGATAAATAATTATGTTAAATTAGACTATATAGAAAAACCTGACAATAAAAAATACATGAGATCGACTATTGCACAGCTCATAGTTATAACAATTTTTAAGCAGGTAATCAGCATTGAGGATATAGTAAATGGAATTGAGATAGAAATTGATAATTTCGCCTTTAAGGAGTCCTATAAAGACTTTGTAGGCATATTTACCTGTGCTAAAAAAGATTTTCTAAATACAAATAATAACTTAAATATAAAGGTAAATTTCAAAGAACACCGTGACAAGGTTTGGTATTACCTTGCAAGCTCCTTATTTACAAAACTTTATACAAAAATAAGCATAGATGAGAGCGAGGAGAAATAATGGAAAAAATTGCAATATTGGTAGACTCAGCAGGAGATTTGCCTTTAGAATTAATAGAAAAAGAAGGGTTTTATCTTTTGCCCTTATATGTAAATTTAGATGGTAAGTTTTTGAGGGACAGGCTAGATATAAGTCCGGATGAATTTTATGATTGGGTAAGATCAAAGGAAAGCTTACCTAAAACATCCATGCCATCACCTGGAGATATTCAGGAGCTTTTGGAGAAAATAAGAGATGATGGTTATGATAAACTTATAGCTATAAGCATAGGAAGTAAGTATTCAGGTACCTTTAATGCTCTAAATCTTGCGGAAATAGAAGGCCTTGATGTCTTTGCCCTAAACACTGGCAACCTAACTTTAGCAGAAGGGCTGTTTGCTGTTTATGCCAAAAAATTAATAGAAGATGGCAAAACATTTGCGGAAATAAAAGATATACTATCAGAAAAAATTTATGATTCTAAGGTATTTTTCACCATAGATTCCTTTAAATATATAGTAGAAGGCGGCAGGGTTCCAAAATCATTTGCAAAAATTGGCGATGCCTTATCAGTAAAGCCAATAGTAAAAACAAGCCAACCAGAAGGCGGATTTGAAATAGTAAAAATTGTCAGAGGAGAAAAAAAGGTCTTAAGACAATTAGAAAAAATTGCAGACCAGTACCTTGCAAATGCCAAAGATTATTACATGTTTATTTGTCATGGAGGTTATGAAGAAGGTCTAGTAAAGCTTAGAGACTTGCTTAAAGATTATATAGGAAGGGCAAGCCTATATATAGAAGAACAAATTTCTCCTACTCTTGGTGCAAATACAGGACCAGGCCTATTTGGTTTTGGTTTTTTCGTCCTTGATTAGAAAAGAATAAAAAATCGTCCTACAATTAGAGATTTCATATATGCATGTTTAAAACTTGCTTATGATTTACCTAAGTTAGGGCGAATTATTTTATTCCATCTAGTTGTTAAAACTAGATAAAACTTGAAATATCTATAGATTAGCAAGAATAGTTTGGGATAATGGATGGAATATTTGCCTTTTGTCGAATTTTATAAGATAATAGTTATTAAAGATATATTCTAAATTATTAAAAATACAAAAGAGGCTCCAGATGAAAAAAACCATTCTAGAAGACATAATCACAATGGCAAATATTAATTTCTATACCAAAATCTATTCGGGTTTTGAAAAAAGAGAAGCCACACTTAGCTATACAGAGTCGATGGTAGTCAATATTATCGATTCACTCGAAAAACCAACTGTAAATGAGTTGGTAAAAATTTTAGGCATTTCCCAACCAAATATCTCTTACAAAATAAATACTCTGGTATCAAAGGGATATGTAGAAAAGGTTCAATCAAAAGAAGATGGAAGAGAATTTATCCTAAGGCTAACTGATAGGTTTAAAACGTACAAGAAAATAGCATTCTCAAGTATAAGTGAAGTAATGGACAGGCTTGAAGAAAAGTTAAGCAAAGAAGATATGGAAAATATCTATAAGTCACTTGGCCTAATCAAAGCTGAGATGAAAAATATAAATGACTAAATAAGGGGCAAAAGTGGAAAAAATTGCAATACTAACAGATTCTACATCTGATTTAATAGATAAATATAAGAACAAAGACAATATCTTTATCTTGCCTCTTTATGTAAATATAAATGGCAATTACTTAAAAGATGAGATTGAGATAACAAGTGATGAAGTAGTTGAACACAACAAGAATAATCCTGATAAGCTTGCTAAATCAAGTGCTCCATCTCCAGGAGATTGTAGAGAGATTATTGAAGAAATAAGGTCTAAGGGCTACCAAAAGATAATAATAATATCACTTTCATCAGCCTTATCAGCAACTTTCAATGTTTTTAAAAACGAACTTGATGAAGATATGTATCTTATGGATTCAAGGAATGCTTCCCTAATGGAATCCCTCCTTGTAAACTATACAGATGATCTAATAAATGAAGGACTATCCTTTGAAGAAATCTGTACTAGGCTAGATCAAGTAAGAGATGAAAAAGCAGCCTATGTTTGGGTAGATAGCTTAGAAAATCTAGTGAAGGGCGGAAGGATATCAGCCCCACTTGGAAAAGCAGTCAAATTTTTAAACATCAAACCCATGCTAAAGGTAGCAAGTGAGGGAAAGGTAGACCTAGTTAAACTAAAGGTAAAGGAAGATAAGGCAATTGACCAAGCCATAAAAAAAGTAAAGGTTGACCTAGAAGGAGCCAAAGAATATTATCTGGGTCTTGGTTTTGGTGGAGATAAGAGTCTTTTTGAAAAGATTGAAGATAAGGCAAGTGATTTAATTAAAAAGGCTAAGGCTTTCCATCATAATACTTTCGGTTCAGTATTAAGAGTCTACTCAGGAGAAAAGGCCTTTGCCTTATTCTATATAAGAATAAAATAAATTTGACAAGATAAGAAATAAGTAGTATTATCATATACGTAAACAAGAAAGAAGTACCCAAACTCACCTACCGACTTTGTTTGTAGGTTAATAGATTTATTATTAGAATTTATGCGGGTACTTGTGCCCGCTTTTTTTATACAATACATTGGAGGTATAACTATAAAAGATTTAAGAATCAATGATGAAATTAGAGCTAGTCAAGTAAGACTAATCGATGATCAAGGAAACCAAATAGGAATAGTTTCTCTTAGAGATGCTCAGGATATGGCAGATGAAAAGAGACTTGACCTAGTACTAATGAGTCCAAATGCAAAACCACCTGTAACAAGGATAATGGACTATGGTAAGTTTAAATATGATCAAGAGAAAAAAGATAAAGAGAATAGAAAAAAACAAAAAAATGCTCAGCTTAAAGAGACAAGATTCTCTTTAAATATCGAGGATAACGACTTGCAAACTAAGGCAAATCAGACAAAAAAATTCTTAAACAACGGGGATAAAGTAAAAGTTTCTATTAGATTCCGTGGTAGGGAATTAGGCAGGAAAGAACCTGGCTATGACTTAATGGAGAAGTTCAATGGTATGCTAGATGGTTGCGGCAAGATTGACAAAAAGCCTAAAATGGAAGGCAGATCACTTGTTATGTTTCTAGAACCAAATGATGAAAAAGGAGAAAATAATGGCAAATAAGATGAAAACAAAAAGAGCAGCTGCTAAAAGATTTAAAGTAACAGGCTCTGGCAAAGTTATGAGAAGAAAGGCTTACAAAGGCCACTTAACAGCAAAAAAATCACCAAATAGAAAAAGAAGACTAAGAAAAGGTACAATAGTTTCAGCTTCAGAAGCTAAGAATGTCAAAAGATTAATCGGTGCATAGGAGGATATAGATGGCAAGAGTTAAAAGAGCAGTAAATGCAAAGAAAAGACATAAAAAAGTATTAAAACAAGCAAAGGGTTATTACGGTTCAAAAAGCCTTCTATTCAAGACAGCTAACCAAGCTGTAATGAAATCTCTATCATATGCATACATTGGTAGAAAACACAGAAAAAGAGATTTCAGAAAACTATGGATTGCAAGAATCAACGCAGCAGCTAGAATCAATGGCACAAGCTATTCAAAACTTATGGGCAATCTTAAAAAAGCGAACATCGACATCAACAGAAAAATGCTTGCTGAAATGGCAGTAAATGCTCCAGAAGAATTTACAAAATTAGTAGAGTTAGCTAACAAAGAAGCTTAATGATAATAAAGTCGGTATCAAATCAAAACTACAAGCTCATAAACAAGCTTAAGAATAAAAAATATCGAGAAAAAGAAAATTTATTTATAATAGAATCTAGGAAATTAGTAGATGAGGCAATAAACTCATCTGCTAATATAGATTTTATTTTTTTAAGAAGTGATGTATCATATGAAACAGATTTTGAAAGTCTTGTATTTGATAAGGCACTTTTTAATAAATTAACCATGCTTAAATCTTCTGATGGCATAGGGGCTGTCGTAAGAAAGCCTGCGCCAAAAAAGATAAAAAGCAAAAAGGTTCTACTTTTAGACTCTATCAACGACCCAGGAAATATCGGCACCATGATAAGAAGTGCAGAAGCCTTTGGCTTTAATGATATAATCCTAAGTCCTGATTGTGTTGATATTTACAATGAAAAAGCCCTCAGGGCATCCATGGGATCAGTCTTTAGACTAAATATAGTAAAGCTTACTTATGATGAAATAGAAAGCTTTAAGACTTGTTATAAATTCTTGGCGGCAGATATGGCAGGCCTTGATATAAGAGAATATAAAAGTGATTCTAAGATAATCCTTGCCATAGGCAATGAAGCAAATGGCTTAGGGAAGGAAGTAAGAAGTCTAACAGACACTTTTGTAAAAATCCCAATGGAGGGAGCTATAGAATCTTTGAATGCAGCCATTGCTGCTAGTATAATAATGAATAGACTAATGTAATGATTCGGAAAGACTTTAATTATTCTTATACAGCAAAAAAGGGATGTTGAGAGCCTTTTAAGTCACGATTAGGGTATTCACCGATGAACATCAAGATGAAATAATAGTAGTTGCGACGTAGACTTATCGTTAAAGTTAAGAGTGGATTTTTTTACAAAAATCAATTAAGGTGGTACCGCAGTATATATCTGTCCTTTGCAGGGCGGATTTTTTTATTTGGAGGAAAAATGGAAGCAAATTTAAAACAAGTTCTAGAAAATGCTAAGGTCGAAGTAGAAAATGCAGATAATCTAGAAACTCTTGAAAGTCTAAGGGTAAAATACCTTGGTAAAAAGGGAACAATAACAGATCTTAAAAAATCTATAGCAAAATTACCAAATGAGGAAAAACCTCAAGCTGGTAAATTAATTAACCAAGCCAGCAAGGAAATAGAAAATCTTTTGGCAGAGGCTAATGAAAAGATTAAAAATGAACTATTAAAAGAAAAAATCAAAGAAGAAAAAATAGATGTAACAGCTCATTTTGATAAATATGAGTCAGGACATCTAGCAGTTATAAACCAAACCATGGAAGAGCTTGAAACAATCTTTCAAAACATGGGCTTTGATGTGGTAGGGGGACCAGAAGTTGATACAGTCAAATTTGTATTTGATGACTTAAACAGCCCTAAAAACCACCCAGCAAGATCTACATCTGATACCTTTTATATAGATGATGAAGTTTTACTTCGCCCTCATACTTCTAGTATGCAAATTAGGGTCATGAATGAAGGAAAATTACCAATCAAGATGGTATCAGCAGGCAGAGTTTTCAGAAATGATGAAGTTGATGCAACCCACTCACCAATGTTCCACCAATTAGAGTGCCTAGTTGTAGATGAAAATGTCTCAATGGCAAACTTAAAGGCAACTCTTGAGACCTTCATTCATGAAATGTTTGGCGATGAGATGAAGCTAAGATATAGACCTCACCACTTCCCATTCACAGAACCATCACTAGAGGTAGATGTAACTTGTCCAGCTTGTATGGGTAAGGGATGTCCAGCTTGTGGTAATACTGGTTGGTCAATGGAATTATTAGGTGGCGGCATGGTTCACCCAAATGTCCTAGAGGCTTGTGGGATTGATAGCGAAAAATACACAGGTTTCGCCTTTGGTCTAGGAGTAGATAGGCTTGCTATGGTTAAATACGGCCTAGATGACATCAGACTACTTTACGATAATGACAAGAGATTTATAGAACAGTTTTAGGAGGAAGCATGTTAGTACCTTTAATTTGGCAAAAAGAATATATAGATATAGATAAAGATTTAAAGAGGGTCACAGACAGGCTTTCTGAAACTGGTTCTCACGTAGAAGAAGTTACAATCCACACATCTGACCTTGAAGGCATTGTGGTAGGACATGTTCTAGAACAAAAAGACCACCCAGATGCTGATAGACTTAGGGTTTTGACATTAGATGTTGGGAAAAACGAACCAATCACAATTATAACCAATGCAAAAAATACAAAAGTAGGTGACTACCTTCCAGTAATCACATCTGGCACAAAGATGGACAATGGAGTTCTTATCGAAGATCACGACTTTTTTGGAATTGTATCCCAAGGTATGCTTACAGCCTACTCTGAGCTTGGCTATGATGATTCTGTAATTCCTAAGGAATTAAGAGAAGGTGTAATTGTTTTAGCTGGCGAATTTAAACCAGGAACACCAGCAGCAGAAGTTTTATATTCAAATACTCCTGTAATAGAATATGAAATCACACCAAACAGATCTGACTGTCTATCAATCATGGGTATGGCAAGAGAAACAGCGGCAAGCTTTGGTGAAAAAATCACCTATCCAAGCTTAGAATATAAAGACAACGGCGAGGATGTCAAAGCTTATGCAAATGGAATTAGCATAGAAAGTGATTCTTGCCTAAGATATACAGCCAGGGTTGTAAAAAATGTAAAGATAGGAAAATCTCCTCAATGGCTACAAAATTGCCTAATGCTTGCTGGAGTTAGACCTATAAATAATATAGTAGACATAACAAACTTCGTCATGCTTGAAACAGGTCAACCACTCCATGCCTATGACCTTGATAAGCTAGCTGATAAGAAAATTATAGTTAGAGATGCAAAAGAAGGCGAAATAATCAAGACTCTTGACGATACAGAAAGAAAACTTGACCCTTCAATGTTAGTCATAGCTGATGGCAAAGAAGCAATTGGCATAGCAGGTATAATGGGAGGTTTTGATTCTGAAATAACAGATGAAACCACCAATATCATTCTAGAAGCAGCAAGCTTTGATGCAGACAATATTAGGGATACTTCTAAGAAACTTAACCTAAGAAGTGAAGCAAGTTCAAGATTTGAAAAAGGTGTTGCCATTGAAATGGCAGATATAGCTTCTAAAAGAGTTATGAAACTCATAGAAGATTTAGGAATCGGAGAAATTGTAGGATCTTCTTATGATGAAGGCAAGAAAGAAACAGGTAATCCTGTCGTTAAGCTTAGAATATCAAGACTTAATATGCTAACAGGGGTTAACTTTACTAAGGAAGAAGCAATTAGAAACTTAGAGCTTTTGGAATTTGAAGTTAAAGATATTGACGAAGATACTCTTGAGGCCAAAGCTCCATACTTTAGAAATGATATAACAATAGAAGCTGACCTAATCGAAGAAGTTGTAAGACTTTACGGCATGGGCAAGATTGAATCTAAGTCACTAGTTTCTTCTCTTAAAAAGGGCGAGAGATCTCCTTTAAGACTTCTAAGGGATGATTTAAAACACAAACTTGTTGGCCAAAAATTCTCAGAACTTGCAACCTATTCTTTCATCTCGCCAAGAGAATACGACAGACTAGGCATCGAAAAGGATTCAAAGCTTAGAGACTATATCAGCCTTATAAATCCACTTGGTGAAGATTTCTCTGTAATGAGGACAACTCAAATTGCCAATATGCTTGATGTAATAGCTAAAAATATCAAGTACGGCCAAAAAGACATGAGATTTTTCGAACTAGATAGGACTTTTGAGAAAACAAATGATAAACTTCCAAAAGAAAACCTAACCCTAACCATGGGTCTTTATGGCGATTATTCTTTCTATGATATGAAAGATTTCTTCACAGAAGCAATGAGAAATACAGGCTTTACTGGATTTGAATATGTGGCTAATGAAGATACCTACGCCTTCCACCAAGGTAGGTGCGCGGATATATTATTTGATGGCAAAAAAATAGGTATCATGGGTGAGATTTCTTATGAAGTAAGAGATGAGTATAATATAAGCAAGGGCGCTATTGTTTTAGAGATAAATCTAGACCTCATAAAAGACTCTAGAGTTGTCAATAAAAAATACAAGCCAATTGCAAAATTCCCAGCCATTGAAAGAGACTATTCATTTGTAACAGATAAAAACCTTGAAAGCAAGCTAATTGAAGATACAATGAATGATTACGGCAAGGGCCTAATTGCAAAAATCGAACTATTTGATATCTACACAGGCAAGGGTGTGGATGATGATAAAAAATCAGTATCTTACAGGGTTTGGTACAGATCAAATGAAAGAACCCTACAAGAAAAAGATATCAAAGATGTAGAAGAAAATATCTTAAAAGATCTTGCTGACAAAGATATAGTATTAAGAGCATAGGAGATAAGTGTGAGCGAAATAAGACTTGAAGTTAAAATCGATGGAGTAAAATATCCGCTTGTTACTAAAGAATCAAAAGAAAATATTGAAAATATAGCAGCTTATGTGGACAAAAAAATTCAGGACGTCAAGTCTAATAAGCTCACTTTTGATAGGCAGCTGGTACTAGCCTGCCTAAACATTGCGGATGAATATATGAAAGATAAAGAATCTTTCAAAAAATTCTACGAAGAAAACAAGGAAGCCATAAATGAATACCCAGCCTTAAAAGAAGACCATGACAACTTTAAGAATGAATATGGATCTTATAAGGAAAAGTATGACCAGGCAGCTGCAGAAAATACAGAACTTAAAGCACTTTTGCAAGATAAGGATAAGAAAATCCTAGAGCTTAGCAAGGAAGAGACAGATTCTAAAAAGCTTAGGGATAAGATGAAGACTTTGCAGAAACAAGTCATGGACTTGACAAAGGAAAATGAACTATTGAAGGGAAAACTTTGATGAAAAAAGCAGAAATCTTAGCACCAGTTGGTAATATAGATATGCTTTATGCAGGCCTTGCAGCAGGGGCAGATAGTTTCTATCTGGCCCTTGATGACTTTGGGGCAAGAGCCTATGCCGAAAACTTTAACCTGGATAATATAGAAGAAATAATTGATTATATACATTTATTTGATAAAAAGGTCTTTGTAACCATGAATACCCTTATCAAGGATTCTGAGATGGATAAGGCTCTTTACTATGCCCAAAAATTATATGAATATGGGGTAGACGGGCTTTTGATCCAAGATATTGGTTTTTATTCTATCATCAAAGACCAAGTCCCAGGACTTGACCTACACGCCTCAACTCAGATGGCTGTCAGAGACTATCACGGGGCCAAGGCCCTCATGGATATGGGTTTTAAGAGAATTGTTATAGCCCGTGAGACTCCTATAGAAGAAATTAGAAAAATAGCCAAACTTCCTTGTGAAAAGGAAGTTTTTGTCCATGGGTCCCTTTGTGTATCTTACTCTGGCGAATGTCTGATGAGCTCATATTTTGGAGAGAGATCAGCCAACAGGGGCAGGTGTGCAGGACCATGTAGGTTAAAATATGATCTAATATCTGATGGTAAGGTCTTGGCAAATGATTATTTTCTAAATATGAAAGACTTAAATGTCCTTGATAATATTGACGAACTTTTGGACTTATCCATAGACTGCCTAAAAATTGAAGGCAGGATGAAGTCGCCTGAATATGTCTACACAAGTGTGAGGGCCTATAAGGAAAAAATTGAAAAAGCATCCTATAATAGAGAAAAGCTAAGGGATATTTCCAATAGGGGCTATACCAAGGGCTTTATCTTTGGGCAAAAATCTGATTATATCTTAAGAGAAGCTGATAATAAACACAGGTCTGTGGGAAGGGTTGAGATTTACCAAAATAAAAAATCCTTCCTAGCAAAATCTGACCTTCATAAGGGCGATAATCTAGAAGTACAAACTGAAAGAGGAAAGAAGCTTCCTCTTACAATCACAGAAGAGATAAAAAAGGGCGGAAGATTCATCCTTGATAAGTATAGGGATGCCAAAGTAGGATCAGATATCCTCATGTTAAATGCTGAGTCCATCAAGGATGACTTGGCAAAGGGCCTTGAAAGATATAAAAATCTGGGCCTTGACCTATATTTTAAGGCAAGCTTAAATGAAAAAGCTAGTCTAAAATTAGTCTATAAAGATTACCAGGTAGAGGTCTTTTCAGAAGAGTTTATCGAGCCTAGCCAAAAAATAGCTATAGATGAATCTTCAATAAGAGAAAATCTAGATAGGTTTAAGGATGAAATCTTTAAGGCAAATACCATAAATGTTGAAATAGACGACAATATATTCATCAGGAAAAAGACCATCAATAAGCTTAGAAGAGATGCTATAAGGGCCCTAAGTCATAAGATTGGTGGAGCCTATAAGAGAGAAAAGATTGAGATTAAAAAGCCATCTCTTAAAAAGTTTTCAAATATAAATCCTGAAAAAAACTTAGAATTAATGACAAATGACATAGATCCAGACCTTATAGAGGGTTTTGATAATCTTTATATCAAAGACTACGACCCAAAATATAAAGATTTTTCCCTTTATTTAGACTTGGATTCCCACTGGGATTATGAGATAGATGATCTTATTTCCTATATAAAGGAAAATTCTATAAGAGGTGTTATTTTTAATTCTTATAGGGATTTTGACTTTATAGAAAGATTTAAGAAAGAAGATATTAAGATAAGGATAGGCAGATATTTAAATGTCCTTAATTCATATTCCTTTGATTTTTACTCAGGCTTTGCAGAAAAAATCGAATCATCTGTAGAAAATCAGTTAGATATCATAAATAAAAATGCTAAAGCCTATGACATTGAGGCCTTGGTCTTTGGTAGGATTGAGCTGATGAACATGGTCCATTGTCCATTTTCTACAATCAAAAAATGCGGCCTAAGAGGCTGTGAAAGCTGTAAGTTTAGTAAAGGAGAGATGAAATCTGCTAATAATGATAGGATGCTAACTATAAGGCGTGATGGCCTTACAAAAATCTATCCTTACAGGCTAGCTAGCTTTGATGAATCTTTATTAGATCCTAACTTATCAAGGCTTGTGTCAGTTTTTTCAGATGAGGACCTCTTAGCCTACCAGAATAAAATTAAGACAGATAAGTTAAATTACGAAAGAGGAGTTATTTAGTGCAGAAAAAAAGTTTAGAAGTATTAGAATACCCAAAAATTTTAGAAAGACTTGCAAAAATGGCTCGTTCTTCTATTACAAAAGATAAAATATTAAATTTAAATCCATCCACAGATATAGACTATTTGAAAGATGAACTAGAAAAAACTGCCGTCATGGCCAAGATTATTTCAAGAAATGGAAATATAGATATTTTTGGCCTTTATGATTTTACAGAAATTGTTGGCTATGTAAGACGAAATGGTATCCTTGAGCCGGCTGATTTGCTTAAGGTATTAAGTCTTTTAAGAGTCAGCGAATACCTCAAAGATTATGGAAAAAACATCGAAGATACCTATCTTTTAGATATCTTTGATAGGATATCAACTAATGAATTTCTAAAGGATGAGATAGATAGGTCTATTATTAATGAAGAAGAAATTGCAGACAATTCTTCAAGAGAACTATTAAATATCAGAAGGTCCAAGGCTAGGAAAGAATCTGAAATCAAGAATAAACTCAATTCCTATGTGACATCTCCTCGATATGAAGATGCCCTTCAAGATAAGGTGGTATCTGTAAGGGATGGTAGGTATGTAGTTCCGATTAAGACTAATAAGAGAGCTGTAATAAATGGCATCGTCCACGATAAGTCAGCTTCAGGCAACACTCTTTTCATAGAGCCTGCTGCCATTGTCGAGCTTAACAACCAATACAAGGATCTAGAGCTTAAGGAAGAGGCTGAAATTAGGAGAATCCTTGATAGGCTATCAAGATTTACAGAAAAATTTGATCAAGAAATCCTAGAAAATCAAAAGCTCATAGGAAGGATTGACTTTCTTCAAGCCAAGGCCAAGTTTGGTCTAGAAAATGATTATTCTATACCAAGATTAAATGACCAGAAGATTATTAATATCAAACAGGCTCGTCATCCACTTCTTCCAGGGCGTGTTGTTCCAATAGATGTGGCAATTGGAGGGGACTACACAACTCTTATAATAACAGGACCAAACACAGGTGGAAAAACAGTAAGTTTAAAAACCGTAGGCCTTATAAGCCTTATGGCTCAAACTGGACTATTTATACCTGCAGAGGAAGGGTCTATGCTAAATGTCTTTGACGATATTTTCCTAGATATAGGAGATAAACAGTCAATAGAGATGAGTCTATCAACATTTTCAGCATCCCTTACCAACATTGTAGATATCTTAAACAAGTTAACTTCTAATTCCTTGGTTTTATTAGATGAGATTGGTTCAGGAACAGATCCTATAGAAGGGGCTGCCCTTGCCATTTCAATCCTTTCCAGCCTAACAGAAAACGAGGTCATGACCTTTGCTACAACCCACTACAGCGAGCTTAAATACTATGCCATGGAAAATGATAGGGTAATGAATGCTTCTGTAGAATTTGATGTAGAAACCCTATCTCCAACCTACAAACTAGAGATAGGTACACCTGGAAAATCAAATGCCTTTGAGATTTCAAAACGCCTTGGTCTTTCAGAAAAAATCCTAACTAAGGCCAAATCTTTAATTGGGGAAGATACTCAAAACATAAATAAAATCCTAGAAGAAATCGAAGATGACAAGGCAGAGATAGAGGCTAAAAATAGGCAGATAGAAAATTATAGGAGAGAAATCCAATCTATAAAAGATAAGCTTAGAAATAAGTCCAAAGAGATTGATAAGCAAAAAGAAGAAATCATCAAAAAGGCTGAAGATGCGGCCAACAAAATTTTGGATAAGGCCAATAAAGAAAGCCAGGCCATGCTAAAAGAAGCCAAAAGAAGTAAAAATGCCAACACATCCGATATAGACAGGTCCCTAAATAAGATTAGAAATAAATACAAGGATTCTTATATAGCAAATGAGGAAGAGGGCCTAAGACTTAAGAAATCTAAGGATATACCAGATGAGCTTAAGGTGGGTGATATGGTAATAGTCGAAGGTCTTGGCCAAGAAGCCCAGGTAATCGAGGCGCCAGATAGCAAGGGAAATATCAAGCTTCAGATGGGAATCCTAAAGATGGACTCTAACATAAAAAACGTTAGAAAAATCAAGAAGGATAAGCAAACTGAGAAAAACATCGAAAAAGTGTATAGTGTTAAAAAAGCCATGCACATATCAGCTACCCTTGACCTAAGGGGTCAAAGATATGACGAGGCCATGAGAAATGTAGATAAGTACCTTGACGATGCTATGCTTGCAGGCCTATCCCAAGCTAAGATAATACACGGCAAGGGAACAGGTGCCCTTATTAAGGGAGTGAGCGAGATTTTAAAAACTGACAAGAGAGTTGCTTCTTACAGGTTCGGAGATGACAAAGAAGGCGGTTATGGAGTAACCATAGTCAAGTTTTCCTAGGAGGATAAATGAAAGATTTTAAAGAAATTATTGCAAAAAAATTAGAGGGAGGAGATATTGGTTTAAGCTCTGAAGAGATCAAGAACCTTATCGAAATTCCACCCCAAGAAAATATGGGAGATTATTCCTTTCCGTGCTTCCAACTAGCAAAGACCTTAAGGAAAAATCCAGCCCAAATAGCAGGTGAACTAGTAGATTCGCTTGAAATAGAAGAATTTTCTGAGATAAAAAACATAGGACCCTATATAAATTTTTTCCTAAATAGGGAAAAATTCCAAAACGAAGTCGTAAATACAATCCTAGATAAAAAGGAGGACTTCGGTAAATCTGACATGGGTAAAGGCAAGACTGTAGTTATAGATTTTTCTTCAGTAAATATAGCTAAACCCTTCCACATTGGCCACATCAGATCAACTGTAATAGGCGATGCTCTTAGAAATATCCACGAATTTTTAGGCTATAATACAATTGCTACAAACTATATTGGCGACTATGGTACCCAATTTGGAACCATGATTGCAGCCTACAAGCTTTGGGGTGATGATGATAAATTAAATGCCCACCCAATCCAAGAGCTTTTAAACCTATATGTTCGCTATAATACAGAAGCAAGCGAAAATGAAGAGATGATGAATGTAGCCCGCAAGGAATTTAAAAAACTTGAAGAAGGCGACGAGGAAGCGACCAGACTTTGGTCATGGTTTAAGGAAATTTCCTTCAAAGAATTTGATAGGGTTTATAAGCTTCTAGACATTGACTTTGATAATTACAACGGTGAGTCCTACCATTCAGAATTTATCCCAGATGTAATTGAGGAATTAAAGGAGAAAAATCTCCTGGTAGAATCAGATGGGGCACAAATTATAGACCTATCTCAATTTGACCTCCCACCATCAATAATAATCAAGTCAAATGGCTCATCTGCCTATGTTACTCGTGATATAGCCACAGCCATAAATAGGAAAAAAGAGTATAACTTTGACGAGAACTTATATGTAGTAGCTACCCAGCAAAATCTACACTTCCAACAATTATTCAAGATTTTAGAACTAATGGGCTATGATTTTGCCAAAGACTGCAAGCACATCCCATTTGGTATGGTAAGCCTAAAAGACCAAACTCTTTCAACCAGAAAGGGCCAGGTGGTATTCTTAGAAGATGTTTTAAATAAGGCAATAGATAAGACCAAAGAAATCATAAAAGATAGGGAAGATACAGTAGATGATGTAGAAGAAACTGCAAGGGTAGTCGGAATCGGAGCTGTTAAATTCCAAGAGCTATATAATAACAGGATAAAGGACTATGTCTTTGATTGGGATGAGGTCTTAAACTTTGATGGCGAAACAGGACCTTATGTCCAATACACCTATGCTAGGGCCAAATCTGTCCTTAGAAAGGCAGGCCTAAGTGAAGTAGGAAAGCTTGATATAGAAAAAATCACCAGCGATGATGAATTTAGCCTTGCTAAAAAACTTGCTGGATTTGAAGATGTTGTGATAAAAGCTAAGGAAAAATACGAACCATCCCTAATCACCAGACACCTAACAGACATAGCAAGTAGCTTTAACAAGTTCTACAATTCATCTAAGATAATGGTCGATGATGAAAAATTAAAAGAAGAAAGACTAGCTCTAACCTACGCTACATCAATAGTAATTAAATCAGGTCTAGCAATCTTAGGTATCAAGACTGTGGAGAAGATGTAAGATGGAAAGAATTAAAGACTTCTTCCACACCACAAAAATAGCCTTTAGGGAAACCATCAAAAAGCTTGGCAAATCATATTTTGTCTTAATATTTGTAATGGTATCAACAATTTTTGACAATAATGAATTTGGCTTTGGGCCTGTTGGAAGTACAATCGGCGGAATAATCCACTATTTCATAGGGGTAATCATTACATCCTTTATCCTACAAAGCTTGATATCTGTTGTAAAATACGGCAATACAGGCAAAAAGTCTCTAGAAAACTCCATGGGTAATTACTTCATGCCTCTTATAGAGACCATGTTTTGGATGTATATCTTAGATGTTGTAGCAAGCCTTTTATTAGTGAATTTCCCTGTGAGGGTAAATATTATAGTCAGGATTATAATTCAAATCCTAACATCAGCTCTTTATGAGGAGATTTATCTAAATAATAGGTATGGCATAGATGCAATTCGTGAATCTATTGTTTTTGTTAAAAACAATATCCCAAACTACGGCCTATTTAGCTTGCTATTCATAGGATTGGAATTTATATTGTCAATATATTTAGGTATTGGTCAAGCTATGAGCACAAACAAAATCTTTGCCTGCCTAATTATTTCCCTAGTTCACAGCTTCTTTATGCTATTTAGGGGCCATTTGTTTAAGTATTTAAACGAACATCCATATCGACAAAGGAAATTCATGAGAGGTTTTGATGACTAAGTTAGATGCATATTTTTATAAATTTCACGACAATTTAGCCTATATAGAGTTAAAAGAAGTCGCTAAACACGAAGACTTAGCAGGTTTATCCCTTCCAATCTATATAGAAGATATGAAAGAGGGAATTAAAAGCGGGGACTTTGCTAATAATATAAATCTTGATCTAGTCTTTGAAGCAATGATTATAAATCTTGCCATAGATTTTGATTTTGTCTATAAAGATGCCTACATCAAGGCTTTAAATAATTATATAAAAGATTTAGCAGCTTATGCCACAGATAAGATTATAAAGGAAGCAAATCATAATAAGGCTCTCCTTCTTGCAAGAGGATTTTACCTATTAGAAAGAGAAAATAATTTTGCAGCCTATCTATATGCCAAACTCTTGTGGCCAAAGGCCTACGAAGAAGAGAGTGAATATAAGGATGATTTTGTAAGAGAGTCTCTAAAGATTTTACAAGAAGCCATTGGAAGGGACGAAGACTTTGCCATAGGCTTTTATGAGCTAGGCAATATCTACGCAAATCTTGGAGAATATATCAAGGCAAGGTCATACTATAAGAATGCCCTTAGGAAAACTGAGGATGAATTAGCCAAGGAAGAAATAAGAAATAAGATAGAAGCAGTAGATGACAATGCAGAAATAGAAGAAAGTCTATACTTTATAGGTAAGTCAGATTATAGTAAGGCTGTTGATACTTTATCCAAGCTTTTAAACAAGGTAAAAAGAGCAGATGCCTACTATTATCTAGGCGTAGCCTATCAAAATATGGGCTTATATGAAAACTCAATAATGGCCTTTGAAAATTCTCTAGAATTAAATGCAGATTTTAGGGAACTTTACAATGATTATGCCATAAGCCTATATTTAAATAAAGAAGAAATGGAAGCGATAAAGATCATAAATCAGGGACTTGAAAAATATTCGCAAGACCCAAGGATGACCTATAATAAGATCCAAATCAACCTTGTCTTGGGAAATTTATCCAAGGCTAAGGAAGATATCGAAGAGCTTTTAACCTACGATGACCTAACGGATGAGATAAAAGAAAATCTATCTATTTTAAAAAACCACTATAAATTATAAAATAAAAGC
>NZ_JAMXSL010000025.1:0-34467 GCF_026131715.1 Anaerococcus sp. NML200537
TAGGTCGAAAGAAAAAATCAGTATATTATCTTGATAAATCGCCCTTTTCTATAGAAAAGGGCCACCATCAATCTATAATATATTTGTATTGTAAGAAATTGAGCTACAACTTTTTGGGGGTACCATACCCCTCCAGCTTTCCCCCTTACACCCCCATTTCCCTCACCCCCTCTGCTCCTTAGGCGGAGTGCGAAACAGGTAGATTTTTTTCAAAAATCTTCTTTGTTATGGTGGATTACTTCGTATTCATCTAGCCTTATACTTACTGATTTAAAATCAAAAGTCCCCTAAAAATCACAATCTAGTCCAACTGGGATTTTTATAGTTAACTGTCATCTTAGTATTAACAAAGTTTTTATTTAAGCATGTTCGTCAGTGCGATTTTCTTTACGGTGACTTTTGCTTTTAAATCTCCCCATAGATTAGTATCTTAGACCCACTTATCGCAATGTTTTCGAAGCTAAAGCCCTATCCTAGCGAAGCGAAGCTGAGCTATGGAAGGACTTATGCAGAGTAAAACGAGCCTAAGACCTGCTTTGCAGTCAATATTCTCTCAGAATACAGAATAATTCACCCAAGGTCGGAAGATTTTGTAAATGGAGATGCCGTTAAGAAAATCTCCTGATGCACGAGTAAAAATTAAATTTCAGTAAATGCTGAGATGTAGAGTGAATATGAAAGAAATATTCGGGCTAGATTGAGATTTTTAGGCATCGGAATGTCAAAATCAGTTGGAATAAGTATAGCTAATACAAGGGATTCTGTATACAAAGAGTGGCTTGCCAACGGCAAGCTTCTAATCATGCTCCCCGCCTTAGGGGCCGCCTGAGGGTGTAACGGGGAGGGGTTTAAGGGGAGGCCGATGAGGGACCATGCGGAAGGTCCCTTGGGCCTCCCCTTATTACGAAGATTCAATAGTATATAAATATTATTCATTATGAGATTAAGGTACGAAGAAAAATACCATATGATATTGTATCACTAAAATAAAAGACTCTTGGATAATAAACCTCCATTAGTTTTCTGGAATAAAAAAACCAGAATTTATAAAATCCTGGTTTTCACATAAAGTATGCTAATAAAAATATTGGCGCTAGAAGTAGGAGAACGAAGGGCATGAAGACCCTCATGGCTGCTAGAAACATTGCTAGCTTGTCTCCTCTTTCTAGGTTGTCCCTATCTAGGAGGTCTTCTTTTGCTTCGATTTCCTCCCTGGACTTGCCTTTAAATCTGTCTATTGGTCTTTTCATATGGCAGATATTTCTTCTAATTCTTCGGCTTCTTTGGCTCTCTTGGCCATGTTTTTCTCATAAGCTCTTTGTTTTTCTTCTTCTGATACATCCATTAGGTGGCAAGCTATAAAGTGTCCGCCGCCATTATCTTTTAGTTCTGGCTCGAAGTTTGAGCAGATGTCCATCGCGTATTCACACCTTGTGTGGAACCTACATCCCTTTGGTGGTTTTACTGCTGAAGGTATATCTCCCTCTATTACCGCTAATTCTTGACCTTGCTCTACGTCTGTCCTTGGTATGGCTTGTAGTAGGGCTTTGGTGTATGGATGAAGTGGGTTTGCGAAGATTTTTTCTGAATCTGCAAGCTCTACCATTACTCCTAAATACATTACCCCTATCCTGTCAGAGATGTATTTTACTACTGATAGGTCGTGGGTTATGAATAGGTAGGTTAGGTTGTTTTCTTCTTTTAGGTCTTGAAGAAGGTTGATGATTTGTGACTGGATAGATACGTCTAGAGCTGATACTGCCTCATCACAAACTATGAAGCTTGGTTTTAGGGCAAGGGCTCTGGCTATACCTATTCTTTGTCTTTGTCCACCTGAGAATTGGTGTGGGTATCTGTGAAGGAAGTATGGAGCTAGACCGCATTTTTCCATTGTTTCTTGGATATACTCGTTGTAGCCTTTTTCATTCCTAGATTTGAATAATTCGTGACCTAGAACACCTTCACCGATGATATTACCTACTGTCATCTTTGTATCAAGGGATCCGTAAGGGTCTTGGAAGATCATTTGTAGGTCTTTACGGAGCTGTCTCATCTCTTCTTTTGTTAGCTCTGATAAGTCTATACCATGATCTATTTGACTTTCTAGCTCATTAAATTTATCTTTATCTTTTAGGCTTTGTCTGTAAACTTCGATTTCATCTCTTTTTTCTTGGACTCTCTTTGAGATTTCATCAAGCTTGTTTGTTAATTCTTTATACTTTGGATCTTCTGCCAAGATCTTGTCGTATTCTTCCCAAGTCCTTACCATCATTTGAGATTTTTGTTCAAATTCTTCTATGGCTGTAAAAACTTTGGCTCTTTCTTTTAGGATTTGATATTCCTCATTTAGCAGGCTTGCTACCTTGTTTAGATCATCTGATGCAAGAAGTCCTCCTGCTATCCTTATCATATTTAGGTATTCTTCTTCTATTTCACGGCGTTTGAACATGGCTTTTTCGTTGTTCATTGCCCTGTCTTCGTCTGTTTCTGCCTTTTCTAGGTCCTCATAGATTTTGTTTAACTCATCTAGTTCCTTGTGGTAATTTGGGAATTTTGATGGTATTTTTGAAATCATCTTGCCCATATATTCTGGGGCTAAATCTTCTAGAGTTTTGCCGTAGTATAGAGTTGTTCCCTCTGTTTGTTCATATATTTGTAGAAGGGTTCTACCGAAGGTTGATTTACCACAACCTGACTCTCCTACTAGACCAAGTGTTTCACCCTCATAGATATCTATTGATATAGATTCATTGGCGTGGACATATTCGCCTGGACCTCTGTTGAAAAAGCCCTTTTTCTTAAGAGGGAAATATTTTTTGAGGTTTCTTATCTTAAATAAGACCTTCTTGTCTTTATTTTCCATCTTCTTCTCTTTCCTTTCTATTTGGGTAGTGGCACCTGATTAGTTGGTTCTCGCTTACCTTTCTAAGCTCAGGCATCTCTTTTACGCATCTTTCTGTAGCAAATTTACACCTATCGGCGAATTTACAACCTTCTGGTAAGTTGAGTGGGTGAGGTACGCTTCCTGGTATGATATCTAATCTCTCGTTTCTATCTGATGTGATAGATGGGATTGAGTTTAGAAGGGCTACTGTGTATGGGTGGTTGAAATCTGTTATGTCACGTTTGAAGATAAATTCTACTGGTGATTGTTCTACGATTTGTCCACAATACATTACCGCTACTTCATCAGCCATTTGGTTGATTACACCTAAATCGTGGGTGATAAAGAGGATTGATGTGCCAGCTTTATGTTTTAGGTCATTCATTAGCCTTAAGATTTGAGCTTGAATTGTTACGTCAAGCGCTGTTGTAGGCTCATCTGCTATTAGTAGCTTTGGTTCACAAGCAAGGGCCATGGCTATCATTACCCTTTGGTTCATACCACCTGATAATTCAAATGGATATTGCTTAGTTACTACGTGTGGGTTTGGTATCTTAACAGCTGCTAAGAGTTCTTCAACTCTTTCAGCTGCTTGTTTTTTATTCATTCCCTTATGGAGCATTAGAACTTCTGAAAGTTGCTTTTCTACTGTAAATACAGGGTTTAGGGAGCTCATTGGCTCTTGGAAGATCATTGAAATCTTATTTCCCCTGATATGCTCCATTTGGCTTGTATTGTATTCTGAGATTTTTTCTCCATCGAAGTATATCTCACCACCATAAATCTTTTGGTTTGATTCAAATAATTGGAGAATACTCATAGCTGTCTGGCTCTTACCAGATCCAGACTCGCCTACAAGTCCTAGGGTTTTTCCTGCGTCAACTGACAAGCTTACGTCGTTAACTGCCTTTATTAGACCACGTCTTGTAGAAAAGTAGGTATGGAGATTTTTTATTTCTAGTAAACTCATATTTTCACCTATCTTTCGTTTGCTCTTGGGTCGATTGCATCTCTTAGGGCATCACCTATAAGGTTAACTGAGAAGGATGTCAAGAATACTGCTAGGGCTGGGAATACCCATCTCCACCAGTAAGTGTTAAGTACATCTGAACTTTGGGCTGCTGTTAGCATGTTACCCCAAGATGGTGTAGGCTCTTGAACACCGAATCCTAAGAATGATAGACCACTTTCAGTTAGGAGGTTGCCCGCATAACCTATGGTCGCATTTACTATAACTATTGATAAGACGTTTGGTAAAATGTGTTTGATCATGATTGACCAGTCTTTTACACCAAGTGCCTTGGCTGCTGTAATATAATCTCTTTCACGTTCTGCAAGAATTTGTCCACGTACAAGACGGGCAAGTCCTGTCCAACCTAGAACACCTAAAAGAATCATAACCATAGTTATTCTTTGTTCTTGGCTTGCTCCTGGTGGGAGTAGAGCAGATAGGGAGATTAACATTGGGTAGAATGGGAAGGATGCAACGATCTCTGAGATTCTCATTAGCACGTTATCAACCCTACCACCGACAAAACCTGATACCATACCTATTAAAACACCAAGTCCGATTTGGATAATTGATGAAATAAGGGAGATAATCATGGTCATCTTTCCACCGTGGATTAGTCTTGTAAATATATCACGTCCTTGGTCATCTGAACCAAATCTAAACCCATTTAGTCCCCAAGTATCGATTTTTCCATTTTCATCTACTGCATAATTGTTGAAGTAGTTTGCAAATACTTGCTTAAATTTGCCGTCTGGAGTCTTAAGCTCTCCGTAGTTTTCTATACCCCATTGGTAGATTTTTCCATTTTCATCTAGGGCTGTTAGAACTGAATCACTTGCTTGAATGTCTACAAGTTTTCCATCAAATTTTGGAACATTGTCTCCAGATAATTTATCTCTTGATGGACCCCAAACAAAAAGCTTGCCATCTTCTGTAAGGGCTGCTGCAGAGTTGGCTGTAAGAACGGCTTTTTTGACCTTTACCTTACCATCTCTTAATTCAGCAGGCATAGCTGTATCATTTTCAGCTCCTCTTACACCTAAAAGGTCGATTGAGCCATCTTTTTTAACTACTATTACGTTGATTGTGTTTGTATCAAAGTCGACTATTTGACCTTGAATCTTTGAAGGAATCATATCCAGTCTTGATGCAAGGGTTGAACCCCATACTATAAGGTTGTTCTTATTTGTAAGAACTGCTGAATATTGACTACCACCGCCAATTTTTGCAATACCCTCTTCTTTGATTTGAGCTTCTTGCATTGGAGGTGTTTTTGTTTGGTCAAAGGTCTTGTTACCCCAACCATATATTTCATTATCATTTGTAGCAACTAGGATGTGTCTATCACCTGCTGCCACATCTTTTATATTACCTTGTTTAATCTTATCCTTTATATTATCTGGAATAGTTAATACATTATCTTCGTTATTTGAACCCCAAACATAAAGATTATTTTCTTCTGTAAGGCCTACTGCAAAGGTGTTACCTATAGAAATTTTAGCCACACCTTCCTTTTCCATTTCACTAGGATAATTCATATAACCTGCTCCTGGTGATACGTTTGTAAGGTTACCTTGAGAATAGTATTGGTCAAAAGGAAGCATTTTTGATCCGACAAAGATTACAAGAACTATAGCTATAAACATAGCAAGTCCTATAACACCAAGTGGATTTCTAAAGTAGTTTCTAACTGCTACCTTGCCAGGGCTCATGATAGCTTCTTCTTTTAGCTTATCATTTTCAGGGCTCTGTTTTGGGCCGCCCTCAAGGTTAGCATTAAGGTCACTTTTTGGACCTTCATTTTCTGAATTTTGCGAATTTAAATCGCTATCCATGCCATTTGCAAAGGTAAAGCCTCTTAAGAGGTAAGCTTTTAGGAAGCTAAAATAAGATTTGAATGGTTTATTTAATTTTCTATTCATATTAAGCCTCCAATTTTACTCTTGGGTCTACTAGGGCATAGGCTATATCCATTAGGAGGTTACCTAAAAGTGTAAGTATAGCATAAAACATTGATAGGGCAAGGATTACATTGTAATCTTGAGCCATTACCGCAGAAATAAGCTCATTACCAATTCCCCTATAAGAGAAGATTCTCTCTGTTATAGCAGAACCTGAGAACATTCCAAGAACCGCCCATGTCAAAGCTGTTACTACTGGAATAAGAGCATTTCTAAAGGCGTGAGAATATACAACTGTTTTTTCCTTAAGACCCTTTGATCTTGCTGTTCTTATATAGTCTTGGTCAAGAGCATCAAGCATTGAGTTTCTTACATATCTAGAAAGAGATGCAAGAGAACCTACTGTAAGGGTAAGGGTTGGTAGGGTTAGATATTTAAGCCATTCAGCGAAGGTATTTTCTCTAGGCATACCATTAGCTGGGAACATCTTTAGCCTAAAAGCAAAGAAGAATATCATAATCAAACCTATAAAGAAAGTCGGAATTGAGAGACCAACTAGGGTTAGGGTCTGACTCGTCTTATCAAAGACTCCTCCCTTCCTGGTCGCCGACCTAATTCCTATGAGCACCGAAAGCACAAAGGAAATTATTGTAGAACCAATATTTAAATAAACTGTATTTTTAAGTGGTTCAGACAAGTATTCCTTAACAGGTCTTCTAACTCTGGTAGATTCACCAAAGTCTCCCTTAAGGGTTCTGCCTAACCATCTGACATATTGTTCTGGTAGTGGCTTATCATATCCATATCTTGCTTGTAAGTTCTTATACATTTCTTCTTTTTGAGCCTTGGTAATCCTACCTGTAGTAGGTATCATCGCCTGGATTGGGTCACCTGGCATGGCCTTTGAAAAGGCAAAAAGCATGATAGATATAATAAGAGCTACTGGTATTAAGTTTAATATTCTCTTAACTATATAACGTAACATAAGTTTCCTTCCTATTCTCGCCTAGTTTCTGCTGCCTATGTATTATTACTTTAATATATTAGTAAAATGAATTTTGGGCATAGTCCTAGACCATTATAATTTATACATACAAGTTTAATATATTTAGCCATTTTTGTCAACCTTAATTTTCCTATAATCCCTTGGACTGATTAATAAAAATTCTTCCAAAAAATTGTAGGCTTGTTAACAATTGACTTGTTATGTATATTTATAAAGTTTTGTAAATATTGATAATCATACTTCCTAATGAGTAATTTTTCAACATTCTTTATCTTAATTCATCGCCTATATTAAAAGGTCCACCTAGGAGTAGACTTAGTGTTTTAGTACCTTGTATATAGCATTATAAAAGCTTAGGATTGAAATATAAACTTAATATTCATGATTTCTACATAAAATATAAGCTAAATTCCAATCCTTTATTAAGAAAATTTTACAATGTATAATTAGATATTTTCTTCACTTTTTTCATCCTAGGTGGACTTTATTTTATTCTAGGGTCATGGCATTGATCTGATATTCAGATTCCCAAATTGGAG
Organism: Anaerococcus sp. NML200537; assembly: GCF_026131715.1. NCBI lineage: Bacteria > Bacillati > Bacillota > Tissierellia > Tissierellales > Peptoniphilaceae > Anaerococcus > Anaerococcus sp. NML200537. The sequence goes on from NZ_JAMXSL010000025.1 coordinate 7,343, forward strand.
TATTGATATCAAAGCCCTTAACCCTTGTTGAATAGCCTGTATGGTATTGGTTAGAGTATAGTGGAATTTCTGGTAGGTAGTCGTTATACCACATCTCAAATTTCTCCCAAGTATCTAGGTAGGCTTCGTTATCGCCTGGTTTTGTTTGGCGAAGTTTGACTGTTAGCTCATCTGCTAGAGGGTCATTGGTTTTTGTCCTGTTGTCGAAGCCCTGGCTGTTGTATTGGTAGTAAGGGTCAAATGGTGTACCAAAGTCTGTTCCCATGTTGAATGCTGTGTATTCTGCATCTTCTTTTGGGAAGTTGTAGTATTCAAGTAGGGTTGCAAATGACCCACTTGTTACGTTATATTCCATTCCTACTTGCTTAGCATTTACTGGAACTTGATTAGATATGAGGGTTGTGATTGGCGAATCATCTGAACCATATTGGTTGACTTGAAGTTTTTTGCCATTTTCATCGTACCTATAGTAATCAAAACCATCTGCATTTTTAGCAAATTCTTCATCTGCCTTTGCCTTATCCCAAGGAGTTTTACCGTCTGATTCAAACTTGTATGGGGTCTTGTCTAATAGGGAGTTAGCTTCTTCTAGGTTTAGTTGGTATTTCTTAAATTCTGGATTTAGTTCTAGGTCAGCTCCTCTTTCCTTATACATCCATTGGCTTGTACCATACATACCATTTGTTACTACTCCGTATCCTCCAGCATAGGATTGGACAAAGTTATTTCTGTCCATAAGGTGGGCTATAGCTTGTCTTACTTCTTTATATTTTGTAGCTCCCCTGTCTGTTAGGAAGGTGACATTTCCATAACCATTTCTTTCAAAGGTATTGTAGCCACCAATTTTTCCTTCTTCTGCAGCTTGTCTCATCTGGTCGATCTTTGCTCCATCTGCTTCAGATTCCCAAATATCTATATCGCCATTTTCTAGGAGGTCTACTGCTATTTTCTTATTGACTGTTTGAAGGATTATATTTTTAATTGTAGCCTTTTCACCTTTGAAGTTGCCTGCGTAGTTTTCATTTAGGCTTAACTTAACCATGTTGTTTTCAAAAGATTCAAATTTATAAGGTCCTTCTGTTACATTTGGTTTTAGCCTATATTCGTTGGCATATCTTAGCATTGCATCTTCTATTAATAGCTCTGTAGGGTCTACATCGCCACCTTTTCTAGCTTCTAGCTCTGTTATATTCTTATCTAGCTCTGCCTTAGCTTCTTCGTATTCTTTCTTTTCTTCTTCTGTTACATCTTTTTTCGTTTCTATGAAGGACCAATTTTCCTCAAAGTCTTCCTTAGCCTTGGCTATTGATGTATCAAGGTTTTTATAATATCTTTTCTTATCCTCATCTGTTACTTGGTAGCCTTCCTTGGCTACAAGTTTTTTGCCATCTTTGGATACTTCTAGATTTTCAGTAATGGCTGCAATTGGGAATGGACCAAAGCCTCTTAGGGCTGCTTCTTCAAAGTATGGAAGGTATTCTGCATCTACTGTTGCCTTGAAGGTGTAGTCATCTACTATTTCAAAACCTGTAAATTCTGGATTTTTGCCTGCAAAATAATCCTTATATCCTGCTACGGAGTCTGCTCCTACATTTGTTGATCCTGTTACAACTTGGTATTCTGGGTGGGATTGGAGTAGGGAACCAAAGATATAGTTAGCACTTGTAATTGGTGACCCATCAGAAAATTTTAGGTCTTTTTTGATGGTGTAGGTGGTTGTTTCTGATCCATCTTCATTTTTTACAGTTTCTGGCTCTTTTTCAAGAACTGTCATATTATTAATCCACTTACCACCTTCATCTTGAACTACAGTAGAATAGCCATTGTTGCCTTCTATCCCCATTAGCCTACGAGCCTTGACATCTGTCTTGTTGTTAGTCCAACCTCCGACAAAGTCACCATTTATTTCTTCTACACCTATCACTAGGGTATCATCAGATGTTTGCTTGTCAAAATCAGCTATATCTTGGCTTTCATCGCTTGCTTCTAGAGAATCTCCTTCAGCATTTGTTGCATCTTCTTTGGCAGGATCATCTGCTGGAGCTTTTGTGCTGTCTGTGCTAGATCCGCACGCTGCAATCGTTACCATTAGGCCTAAAGCCATCATTGATGAAAAGACTTTTTTTAACTTCATTTTTTCCTCCTAAAACTAATAGGATCTTGATTTTATTTTGGAAAGTTTTTTTCTATCATTAGATAATATAATTTTTTTAAAAGATTATATTTTATTTTCCCGCTTACCTTCCTTGCAAAATCCTTATTACCATGTGTTTTATACAATAATTGTAAAATATCTTCATGTTTTTGTCAAGGTTTTCCTAAACTTGTTAATCTTTGTCCTATAATTATTAATCATCTTTAAAAGTTTTACATTTTTTAATAAAATCTTATGTATTTTATTATATATTTATCCAGTATCAAAGGCTTTTAAAGGTGGAGATTGGAAGCTATAATTAATTTTTATTTATAATTTTTCTTTCAAGGAAAATTTCATTATGAATAAATATTATATTGCAATAATAAAGATCTCCACATAAAAAGACAAGACTCCTAAGAGTCCTGCCTTAAATATTTTTTCTTATTTTTCGATGCTCATGGCATTGATTTGATATTCAGATTCCCAAACTGGTGTGTTGATATCAAATCCTTTTACTCTCTTTGTGTAACCTGTGTGGTATTGGTTAGAGTATAGTGGGATTTCTGGTAGATAGTCGTTGTACCACATTTGGAAAGCTTCCCAGTTATCTAGGTATTCATCTTTCTTTGTTGGATCTGTTTGACGAAGTTTAACTGTGATTTCATCAGCTTTTGGATCGTTTGTCCTTGTTGTGTTGTTTGATCCTTTTGAGTTATATTGATACCATGGATCAAATGGTGTACCAAATCCTGTACCCATGTTGAAGGCTGTATATTCAGCATCTTCTTTTGGATAGTAGTAGTAATCAAGTAGGGTTGCAAATGAACCAGCTGTTACGTTATATTCCATACCAACTTGTTTAGCGTTTACTGGAACTTGGTTTGAAATTAATGTTGTAATTGGAGATTCATCAGAACCGTATTGGTTTACTTGAAGTTTCTTACCATCTTTGTCATATCTGTAGTAATCGAATCCATCAGGATTTTTAGCAAATTCTTCATCAGCTTTTGCCTTATCCCATGGAGTTTTTCCGTCAGCTTCGAATGTATATGGACTTGCATCAAGAAGTTTGTTTGCTTCATCAAGGTTTAGTTGATATTTCTTGAATTCTGGGTTAGCTTCAAGATCAGCTCCTCTTTCTTTGTACATCCATTGGCTTGTACCATACATACCGTTTGTTACTACACCGTAACCACCAGCAAATGATTGTACGAAGTTGTTTCTATCCATTAGTGAAGCTATAGCTTGTCTAACTTCTTTGTATTTTGTAGCTCCTCTATCTGTTAGGAATGTTACGTTACCATAACCATTTCTTTCAAATGTGTTGTAACTACCGATTTTACCTTCATCAGCTGCAGCTCTCATTTGGTCTATTAGTGGGCCTTCGCCTTCAGCTTCCCAAATATCGATATCGCCATTGATTAGTAGGTCGATAGCTATGTTTTTGTTTACGTATTGTAGGATTACGTGTGGGATGGTTGGTTTTTCGCCTTTGAAGTTACCAGCATAGTTTTCGTTGATGCTTAGCTTAACCATGTTATTTTCGAATCCATCGAATTTGTAAGGACCAGCTGTTACAGTTGGTTTAATTCTGTATTCATTGTATTCTCTTTGCATAGCTTCTTCTATTAGCATAGAAGTTGGATCAACTTCACCAGTTTTTCTCTTTTCAAGATCTGCTAGCTTTTCTTCTTGAGCCTTTTTAGCTTCTTCATATGCTGCTTTTTCCTCATCTTTTGCATCATCTTTTGGAGCTGGGTTGTTTTCATCAAAGTCTTCTTTAGATTTTGCTATTTGATTGTCGATATTTTCGATGTATTTTTTCTTATCTTCTTCTGTTGGCTTATAACCATCTTTAGCTACGATTTTATTTCCTTCTGGTGCTACAGCAAGGTTATCAGATACAGCGTGGATTGGATATGGACCAAATCCTCTAAGAGCTGCTTCTTCATAGTATGGTAGGAAGGATGCATCTACTGTTATAGAAAATGAGTAGTCATCAATCTTCTTAAGACCATCAAATGTGTCTTTGTCACCATTTTTGTATGCTTCATAGCCCATTAGTGGGTCATCACCGATTGATGTTGAGCCTGTTACTAATTGGTATGATGGATAGGTGTGTAGAAGTGAACCAAATAGGTAATCATCAGCCTTGATTGGTGTTCCGTCTGACCATTTTAGGTCTTCTTTAATCTTGTAGGTTGTTGTTTCAGAACCATCTTCATTTTTAACTGTTTTTGGTTCTTCTTTAAGAACGGTCATATTGTTTACCCATTGACCAGCTTCATCTTGAACTACTGTTCCATAGCCGTTGTTACCTTCGATACCCATGTATCTACGAGCCTTAACGTCCATTGAGTTGTTTGTCCAACCTTGTAAGAAGTCGCCGTTGAATTCTTGAACAGCACCTACTACTAGGGTGTCATCTGATGTTTGTTTGTCAAATGAGTCTAGTTCAGCCTTATCATCAGCTGCTTTTTCTTCACCATCAGCTGGAGTTTCAGCTTTGTCAGTAGATTCTTTTGAATCTTCTGCTTTTTTGTCAGCATCTTTTGCTGTGTCTCCACCACAAGCAACTAGAGTTGTTGCTAAGCCTAGGGCCATAAGTGATGAGAATACTTTTTTCATTTTCATAGTTTTCCCCCTAAAAAATTAAGTAACTTTTTTATAGTATAATATTCTATTCTATTAAACCGATTTTGTCAAGTTTGTTAGCGTTTTACTTTTCGCTTTTGTGAATATTTATTCTATTGCTTTGTCATGTTTTCAAGGAATTTGTTATTTATTATTGCAAGTTCTTTCATTTCCGGTTAGTTCTTTACCTAGCTAAACGCATTATTTTAAGCTTATCTTAAGCTTGGCTGGGAAATGTTATCCCCTTGAAGGAATTAGGATATTATTGAATATTATACAAGAAAATTCCCACAACAAAAGCAAGGATTAATCCTTGCTTTCGTTGTGTACTTAATTTTATTTGGGTTTTCTATTTGTTGCTATTATCTAAGCTCATTGCGTTGATTTGATATTCAGATTCCCAAACTGGTGTGTTGATATCAAAGCCTTTTACCCTCTTAGAGTAACCTGAGTGGTATTGGTTTGAATATAGTGGGATTTCTGGTAGGTAGTCGTTGTACCATTTTTCAAATTCTTCCCAAGTATCTAGATAACCTTCCTTATCATCTGGGTCTGTTTGACGTAGCTTAACTGTTAGTTCATCTGCCTTTGGATCATTTGTCCTTGTCATATTATCAGAACCTTTTGAGTTGTATTGATACCAAGGATCAAATGGTGTACCAAAGCTTAAGCCCATGTTGAAGACTGTATATTCAGCATCTTCTTTTGGATGGTAGTAGTAATCTAGGAGGGTTGCAAAGGATCCTGCTGTTACGTTATATTCCATACCAACTTGCTTAGCATTTACTGGGACTTGGTTTGAGATTAGGGTTGTGATTGGTGATTCATCAGAACCGTATTGGTTTACTTGAAGTTTCTTACCATTTTCATCATACCTATAGTAATCAAAGCCATCTGGGTTTTTAGCATATTCTTCATCTGCTTTTTTCTTATCCCAAGGTGTCTTACCATCTTTTTCAAATTTGAATGGTGTTTTATCTAATAATTCATTTGCTTTTTCTAGGTTTAGGGTGTATTTATTAAAGTCATCAGAAGCTTCTAGGTCTGCTCCTCTTTCCTTATACATCCATTGGCTGGTACCGTACATACCATTTGTTACTACTCCGTAGCCGCCTGCAAATGATTGAACATATGAGTTTCTGTCCATTAGGTGGGCAATTGCTTGTCTTACTTCCTTATATTTTGTAGTTCCCCTGTCTGTTAGGAATACTACGTTACCATAACCATTTCTCTCAAAGGTATTGTAACCACCGATTTTGCCTTCATCAGCTGCAGCTCTCATTTGATCTATTAGAGCACCTTCAGCTTCTGATTCCCAAAGATCGATGTCACCATTTTCAAGTAAGTCAACAGCTATCTTACTGTTTACATATTGAACTATTACATGTGGGATGGTTGCTTTTTCACCCTTGAAGTTGCCTGCATAGTTTTCGTTTAGGCTTAATTTTGCCATGTTATTTTCATAAGAATCAAACTTGTATGGACCACAAGAAACTGTTGGCTTTATCCTATATTCGTTGAATTCTTTTTGCATAGCTTCTTCTATTAGCATGTTTGTTGGGTCTATATCACCTGATTTACGGCTTTCAAGGTCTGCTACCTTTTTGTCATTTTCTGCCTTAGCTTCTTCGTAGGCCTTCTTTTCATCTTCACTTGCATCATCTTTTGGTGCTGGATTTTGTTCATTGAAGTCCTCATTAGTCTTAGCTATTTGAGCATCGATGTTTTCTATATATTTTTTCTTCTCATCTTCTGTTGGCTTATAGCCATCTTTTGCAACTATCTTGTTTCCTTCTTTAGCTACTTCGATATTATCAGCTATAGCGTGAATTGGGAAAGGTGACACTTGTTTTAGGAAGGCTGATTCATAATATGGTAGGTATGAAGCATCAGTTGTAACCTTAAATGTATAATCATCAACTTTTTCAAGACCTTCAAACTTGTCATCATCTCCACCCTTATAAGCCTCATAACCCTTTACAGAGTCTGCACCTATAGTAAAGGCTCCTGTTACCAATTGATAAGAAGGATAAGCGTGGAATAACATATCGAAAAGATAGTTATCTGCTGTTATAGGTTGTCCATCAGACCACTTCAAGTCTTTTTTGATTGTGAAAGTTGTTGTTTCAGATCCATCTTCATTTTTAACTGTCTCTGGTTCTTTTTCAAGAATAGTCATATTGGCTTTCCACTGGCCGCCTTCATCTTGTACCATTGTTAGGTAAGCATTATTACCTTCTGTACCTATGTAGCGTCTAACCTTAACATCGTAAGAGTTATTTGACCAAGAACCGTAGAAGTCCCCGCTCATCTCAGATGTACCTACTACTAATGTGTCATCTGCTGTTTGTTTGTCGAAGTTATCTAGTTCTGCTTTTTCATCATCAGAAAGAGCATTTTCATCAGCATCTTTAGCATCTTTGTCGTCTTTTTTATCTGCTGCTTGATCTACTGCTTGATCATCTTTCTTATCAGCAGCGTCGTCTTTTTTAGCGTCATCTCCACCACAGGCAGCAAGGGTTGCTGCAAGGCCAAGGGCCATCATGGTCGAGAATATTTTTTTCATTTTCATTTTTATTCCCCCATTTAATAACTTTTCTTGTTTAGTATTTTATCCTGATAATATAGTTTTGTCAAGTAGTGTTTTGAATTTATTTTTACATTAAGGAATAATAATGCAATTTCACTCTAAATTTTCAAGGTCTTTGCAATTAATAATGCAAGTTTTTACATTTACTTGTGGGTGTTATCAAGCTAAATCTTTATTTTTAGCCCAAGATTTATAAAATCTTCTATAAGCTTGGGTTTATTATTTCATTCTTAAATCTGGATAATATTCATGATTTTTTTTAAAAATTTTATAAAAAAATAGAGCAGATTAAAGTCAAATAGTCAACCTGCTCTATGAATATAGATTTAAGTTCTACAAAAGTTTTTTAAAGATAAAATAAATTCAATACAAGGGGGATTTTATTTTCATCAATTGAAAGTTAATCAAAAATTTTTTCACTAATAAAAAACTAGCCCCTAAGGACTAGTCTTTAATATTATTTTTTATCTACGAATATTCTGCTTGATTTGGCTCCAACAAGTCTGTAGTATTTTACAGGTCTGCCTGAAGCATCTCCCATTCTTCCTTTTCTAGGTGTTACTCTCACTCCGTTGTCTGAGTAATTCATATGGATTATGGAGTCATTTTGTTTGTTTAAGATGAAGCCTGTATGACCACCTGCTCCTAGGGACTGACCTGGATTACCTGCTACGAATATATCACCGTAGTCGATTTCATTTTCTTTTATTTCATACATTACTTCGCCCTTTGCACCCATGGCAAATAGGGTTTCAGTATTTCCTACGTAGGCATCAGATTTTAGGAAACCTCCGTAGATTAGGGCTCTGTATACAGCTGATGAGCAGTCTGCTTGTGTTTCTGTATTTCTTCCAGCACCCATATTATAGGTCATATTTTTGTTTTTTGCTTGGAACATCCAGTCCATGACTGTGTCGATGTTTTTATCGCCCTTAACTTCAAAGCCGGTTCTTCTTGCAAGACCCTTATCATCTGTTGTGTATTCTATTCCATTTTGTAGGTATTTAGAATTTCTAACTAGACCATTGCCATCAAAGCAATAAGTCTTGCCTTCTATATCCCATATACCTTTTTGGATGTAGCCATTTGCATTGGTGTGGAAGGTTTTGCCTTCGTGTGTTACCCATGCATCTTTTGGATTTGTTGCTACTCCGCGATTGTCAATTTCAAAGAATTTACCATTTGCTAGGGCAGTTTTTCCTGTAATCATTACTCCGGTTTTATGATCGAATACATAGGTGTTATTATTTATCTCTTGGACATTTTTTACAATTTTACCATCTTTATCTGTCCTATATGTTAGACCATCTATGGCTAGCCACTCATTCTTTGGATTTGTTACTACTCCTGTTGCATTTACTGTGTAGTATTTGTCATTTAGGATTAGTTTTTTGTTGGTTTGAAGTTTACCGCTATTGTCAAACATGTAGTCGGCATTTCCAATTTTGGTGATTCCTCTAGCTATAGAACCATCATTTTGGGTACGATAAATCGCACCATTGATATTAACCCATTTGTTAGGGGCTGTCTTCATTTGACCAAGCCTATTTACTTCATAATAAGTATTTTGGGTTACTAGCTTTTGATTTCTTTGTAGGACTCCATCATTATCAAAATAGTATTTTTGATCTTTGATTTGAGTGATTCCCTTTGTTATAGAGCCATCCTTGCCATTGTAGTAGATGCTTTTGCCTACATTTAGCCAAGAATTTCTAGGGTTTGATAGGGACCCAGTTTTATCTGCCCTATAAATCCTATCTTTTACTTTGATAGATTCATTTTTAACTAGTTTATTATTTCTAAAGTAGTTTATCTTGCCCTTATTTTTGACAAAATAACCACTTGTGCTTGGTGCATAATATTTCTTTTCTTCTATTTGAGTTTGGCTATTATGAATAGTATTTGTAGCTTCATTGCTAACTTCGCTCTTGTTTACTTCAGGTATGCTTAAATCTGAATTATCATAATAAATTACATTAGCAAGCTTCTTAGGGCTTTGCCCAAAAATTTGATCTAAGTCATCAGAGCTTTGATCTGCTTGTTGACTTTCATCTACAGAAGGAGCTTGACTCGCCTTATCATCGACTAATTGTTTATTTTCCAGAGAGATTTCTCCATCAGAAATAGAAGCCTCTTCTGGCTTGTTTGCCACTGGCTCATTTTTAGTATCTATTTCAGACTCTGCTGGCTTTGCATCTTGGTTTTCTGCTGCCTGGTCTGTATTTGTTTGAACTTTCGTGAAATTTTCACTTGTAATAAGTTCACTATTATCAGAACTGTCAATACTCTCCTTTAAATCTAGCTTATAATCATTTTTAAACTCTTCGCTAGCGTAAGTTTTATCAGTCAATAAGAAAGCTTGCGAAATAAGAAATGATGAAGCGAGTAGGACAGTTTTATTGATTTTTTTCATTGTCTTTACCTCACTTTTTGTTACAAATAATTTACAAAAATATAGTCTTTTACTCAAATTCTATTCCTATTATATAACAAAGCGGAAAAAATTGCAACAAAAAGGTTACAAATTTGTTAAAATTGGTGATTTTTTTTCTAAAATACATAAGAATGATAAAGAAGAAGGGGCTTATCTTTTAAAACAACTTTAAAAATGGTATGATTGTATAAGAAAAACCTATCACATATTATCAAAAAATTGAAATAAAGAGAGGATAAGCATGAAAAATAAAACTTTAATCCTAGCCCTTGCCCTAACATTTTTAGTTACAGGCTGTAACAAGGCAGATAGCCCTTCTTCAAAAGTATCTGAAGAAACTATTGCCAAGGCCCTAGATAAAAAGGTTGATCTAGAAAAAGAAAAAGCAAATGAAGAAAAAACTGACGAAAAGTCTAGCGATTCTAAATTTGAAATAACCGGCAAGAACCTAAAGAAGCTTCTAACAGATATAGGAGAATTTGACCCAGCTTTTGTAAGAAAATTAGATGACGATGAGCTTATTAAGCTTTACGAAAAGGCAGAAGAGGAAAGCAAAGATACTGGATATTGGGATGTAAAAGACTTCTTCTTCCAAGAGCTTGCAAATGAAAATCCAGAAAAATCCCTCAAATTTCCACTAGATTCAGTAGAAAGCAAATATAATTGGCAGGCAAGCCAAGATGACACCATAGGCAATAAATTTGAATACGAAAGAAATACCATGGTAGAAAATGGTGAAGACTACAATGAAGTATGGTCCTACACCGACAAGGAAATGGAAGATGCCTTCCACGAGGCTTACGAAAAAGACCCATTAGCCTACTATGAAGACTATGTAAAAATGGCCTATGAGATCCTTTCTGGAGAAGATCAAGGAAACTCAAAGAATGACAAAAAATCCACCTCAAAAGAAGATGGTGCAGCAAATCCAGAAGACTACGAAAACCTACTCAAATTCGGCTCAAGCGACAAAGACTACCAAGCACTAAAAGAAGCCCTTGTAAATCACTACGAATTTGACAAGAAAATAGTAGATGAAATACCAAACAAGGACATAGACCTAGCCTTCACCAGGGCCCAAAAACGCCTAGAAGAAACAGGCTTTGGCGATATAGGACTAGTATTTGACGAACTAGGAAAATTATATCCAGGCGCATCCACAATGTATACAGGTAAAAATTAATATTTACAAAGCTAAAGACGGGGAAATCCTCGTCTTTTACTCTTCCAATTAAAATCTAACCAATCATCTTTCTAAGTTCTAAGGCATGGTAAATAATATCTGTACCAGATTTTTTAAAAGTCATCTGCCTATAATTTTTGAATCCATTATTATAGCAAGCTTTTAAAGATCCAATATTTTCTTTAGCCACATCTGCTGATATAATTTTCCCACCTCTAGATTTAATAAATTTTTCTAAGGCTGAAATCAACTCTGTCGCAAGACCCTTGCCCCAAGATTCTTTTTTAATAGTATAACCAATACCCCAGATATCTCCATCAATTATCCAGGTACAAGCAGTGCCGATTATTTGATTATTTATTTTATCTAGCAAAACAAAATAAAAATCATCATCCCAATAAGAGCTATTATCAAAAACACCACTTCCAAAACAACTTCTAAGATCCTCACCATCCTTATAATAGGGATCAGCTAGGTATTTTCCAACTTCAATATTTCCCCAAATCTTTGCAACTTGGTCTAAATCTTCTAAAGTCATGTCACGAATAATTAACCTGTCCGTCTTAAATCTATACTCTGCCATCAAAATACTCTCCAGATTCTATATAGTAATATAATACCTCATAGGTTCATGCTTTTGTCAATAGCTTTTTAACCCCTGAAATACTAGTCTAATTTTAGAAAGTATTTTCACTCGCCAAGCCCCTTGTTTCTAAACCCTTGCAGCGTATATTTACTAAAAAGGGGGATTTATGATACTTGATAATATAAAAAACTTAGGAAAATATGAACAAGTCCACGATCAGATAAAAAATATAATAACTTTCTTGAAAAATTTTGACAAAAATGATTTTAAAACTGGAAGAATTGATATAAATAATAATCTTTTTGCTTCTCTTCAGACCTATGAGCCACTTGAAGCTAGTAAAAAAGATTTTGAAGTCCACAAAGACTATATAGACCTCCAATACCTGGTGACATCTTCTGAAAGAATAGACTTTGCCACAGAAGATTCTTATGGTAAGACTTATGAAATGGATAAGGACGGGGATTTCTTTTTAACAAATGATATAGCAAACTTCTCAAAACTCATCCTTAATGAGGGAGACTTCGCTATATTTTTCCCTGGCGAATTCCACAAACCAGGTTGCGCCCTAGAAAATAGTGGAGAGGTTAAAAAAATCGTATTTAAAATCAAGGCCTAATAAAAAGGTGGTAAGATTTAGAAAAAATTTCTATTTATTTACCACCTTTTTTTATTAATTTATATGCATAAGTCCCTTAGAATCTAACTCATATACCCTATCAAAGACCTCCCTTATGAAGTCCCTATCGTGAGATACAGCAATTATAGCTCCTTTGTAAGATTTAAGACTTTCTATGATTTCTGGTTGGGAAGTTGGGGATAAGTTTCTAGTTGGTTCATCTAAAAGCAAAACCTCTGCCCTATCCATATTCATCTTAGCAAAAAACACCTTGGCCTTTTGGCCGCCTGATAGGCTCTTTAGACTTCTTTCCATCTCTTTTCTAGAAAAATTTAAACTGCCTAAGAGATTTGAAACCCTGGTTTTCTCATCCTTGCTATCTTGTTTTGCAAGGTAGGAGATGGGAGTTTCCGAATCTTTAAGGTATTCAAAATAATCTTGAGGCATATATCCTATTTTAAGATTTGTTTTTTCGAGACACTTATAAATCTCCTTCAAAAGAGTAGTTTTTCCTGCACCATTTTTCCCAATTATGCATATTTTTTCAGGTCCTACTACTTTCAGATCAATATTTTTAGATAAGATTTTTTCTCCCGCCACAAGCTCATCCAAGTTAAAATCCAAAACCACTTTTGAATTGGGAATATCGATGCTATCATCAAAAAATATTCCTATCGAATCTTCAAAATCAGGTCTTTGGGTTAAATTTTCTTTTTCCTTATCAAGCCTCTTGCCAAGAGCCTTGACACTGGCCATCTTATCCTTTAGATTTTTGCCTTCTATATCATTTTTTGTGGCATTTATAGCATGATTTACAGAATCATAGACTTTTCTGTACCTTTCTGCCTTCTTAGTAAATTCTTCCCTTTCCTTATTTGCCATCGCATTTTGAATCCTAATTTGATTTTCTCGCTCTTTCACATACCTATCATAAGATCCATTAAAAACCGTAAATCTAGGGACTTGCCTCCTATGAACTTGTTCCAAATGAACAATCCTATTTGCGACTTTTCTTAAAAGCTCTGGATCGTGGGATACAAAAATTAAGGGGATTTTCATCTCAGCCATAAGCTTTGTGATAAAGCTTGCCGATCTGTAATCTAAATCATTGGTCGGTTCGTCAAATAAAAAGACAGTCGGCTCTTTTAAAAGTTCAAACAAAAGCAGGGCTTTTATCCTCTCCCCGCCTGAAAAATCCCCTAGTTTTAATTTGCCAAAAACAAGGTCTTCATCAAGACCAAATTGATCCAAATACTTATAAAGCTTATTATAATCTAATAGGCTCATATCAAGCACTTTATTCATATAGGTCTCTACTGTCATTTCTAAAAAATTCTCATCAAGACTTTGGGGAAGATATCCAATAATTTCTTCTTTTTTGTATATTTCTCCACTTATTTGAGCGTAATTCTCAACACTTTTCCTATCAATTATTGTCTTTAAGAGAATTGACTTGCCATTTCCCTCTTCGCCAATAAGGCCGACCTTGTCTCCCTGATTTAGGGCAAAATCAAAATCCTTTAACAAGTCTCTATCATCCTTAATTAAGTTAATTCCTAAATTTTTAATCTGTAACATATATCCTCCTAGGATGATATGCCACTTATGAATAATATTTATAAATTTTCACAAAAAAAGTCCGTCCCAAGTGAACAGACCTATTCCAAGAAGAATAATCTTATCCACAATATGGCATACCAAAACACGCCAAGGAAAATCCTCAGCACAATCAGTATCAATTTCCATATTGCTTATAAAATCATCTATACATTTCTCCTTATTTGTTTATGAAGTTACTATACTGGTTTTGTAAGAAATTCAAAGTATAAGTATTTACCTACTAAAATAAAAATACTCCCCCTTATTCACTACTTGACTTATAGCTTAAAAATAATTATAATTTAGTTAGAAAGTAAGAATTTCTAACTAAGGAGGTTTTTATGTTAGTTGAACTAAAGGCTAAATCACAAGTAACTATCCCAAAAGATATAGTAAATTCTATGAATTTAAATCAAGGAGATCAATTTGAAGTGATTGAAGATGATGGGAAAATTGTCCTAGTTCCAGTTGCAATCTACCCAGAACACGTCATAAAAAAATTAAAAGCCCAGGTAAAAGAAATCAAAGACTCTATAAAAAATGGAGAGACTCCTGTTTTTGATTCTATAGACTCGCTATTTGAAGACTTAGATAAGTAATGACCTATAAAATAACCTATTCGAAGGCTTTTAAAAAGCATTATAAAAGACTATCTGATGCTGAAAAGAAACAAACTAAAAAGAAAATAAAGTTTTTTGTAGAAAATCCCACCCATCCATCTTTAAGAACCAAGAAAATTCAAGGTACAGATGGTATCTGGGAATCTTCTATAAATATGGATATCAGGATTATTTGGTTTTACGAAAATAATGAATTGATATTTCTATTAGATATCGGACATCATGATATTTTGGATAAATTTTAAGGTGATTGTGCAAAATAAAAAGCTATTTTGCTTAATCACCTTTTATTTTTATCTAATTATTAACTAACAACTTTCTACGTTTTTACCTAACAAGTTTTGACCTTTTCAACTAACAGATTTTATAAAAACTAACTAACATTTTTAAATTTCTATTGACTTGCCAATTTTTCATACACCTTCATCAGCTCTGCCACACATTCTGATTCAGTCATGTAGCGCCAATCAAATCCATAGGCTGTCATGACCGCCTTGTCATTTTCTTGATGGGCTTTTATTAATTCAGGTGGCATGGTCAAATCGTCATACAAATCAGCTAGGGATGATGAGGAATAAAGGGCCCTGGCATCTAAAATCCTCTGGGCAGACTTTTCTATCCTTCTTTTGTGGTAGTCATCTAAGGCTGGCCATGGGAAGTTGTTGTAGACTATACTAGCTGAATATTGATATCTTGTCTCTAACCTACCTGCAACAGCTCTCATCCAGGACATATGAACATTAGAGGTTAAAATTCCAAAATAATATAAACTATCAGTATGTATAATTAATGCACTTCCATTAACAATTACCTCTTTATTTACAAATTTCATTGGCAAATATTTTCTTTTTTCGGATGATACTTTAGGTATTACAAGCATAGTTGAGTTAGCTTGCCTTATTTCTCCAAACAAATATGGTATATCTGCTAATTGCTGAGTTTGAACCCTCTTACTCGATTTTCTAAATTCATAATTTTCTTTTATTCTATTCATTATTAATTTAGATTTTCTATAAGCTGACACTTCTATATCTTTCAGCCATATACACCGTCTAACTTTATTATTAATTAATTCAGAACCCCCAATATATTCTCTTATAAATTTTATATTATTGGAGCTTTCTTTTAATATTTCATCTTTCTCTTCTTGGTTTAATATTAATGTTCCATTATCTATAGGCATGCTTCCGTAAGATATTTTAGCTACATCGCATATTGGCATACTTCTATTTTCTATAAAAACGTTAGGTCCCTCTACCAAATATCCATTAATATTATCTACGATTTTAACATTATCATCAGTTCTAAAAATATATTTTTTAGTATTTTCATTCAAAGAAAAACCAATTATAACAACATGAACATGAGCCTTGATTTTCGCTTCACTCATCCATTTAAAAGTCTGGTAGGCAAAGTTTATATTAATTTTATTTTCCTTAAATAAATTTTTCCAGATTATTGAAGCTTGCTCTCCTTGGCATATAGAGTTTGTAGATACAAAAGCTATCCTTATATTTGTACCATCTATGTATTTAGCCGCCTTTTTAAACCATCCAGCAACATAATCAATATTTCGGACACCTTTTATTTTCCCAAATATTTTAATAAGATCTTCTTTTTGTGTTTTTGATTGTTCTTTTTTCCCCACAAAAGGAGGGTTGCCCATTATATAATCCAATTCATTTTTATCTACCAGGTCAGACCAGTCCATTCTTAGGGCGTTTCCTTCCACTATGTTGGCGTAAGATTTAAGGGGAAGTATGTCCATGGTTTGGTGGATTATGTCCATGGTTTCTTTCATCATTTGGTCTTCTGAAATCCAGAGGGCTGTCCTTGCTACTGTAACAGCAAAGTCATTTATCTCTATCCCGTAAAATTGGCCAAGATTTACCCTTATAGGATTTTCTAATTCTTCCGAAGATCCATCTATAAAGGATATGGCTACTACGTCTTTCTTTTTTACTTTTTCTTCTATGATTTTATTTTCTAGTTTTCTTAGGGAAATATAGGTTTCTGTCAAGAAATTACCGCTGCCTGCAGCTGGGTCTAAGAATTTAAGGCTTGCTATTTTATTATGGAGGTCTTCTAGCCTTTGTTTTTTCTGTCTTACTTGGGCAATTTCCTTGATTTCTTCAAACTCTTCTTTTAGGTCATCTAAAAATAAGGGATCTATGACCTTGTGGATATTTTTTATAGAGGTGTAGTGCATTCCTCCAGAGCGTCTAGTTTCTGGATTTAAGGTTGATTCAAATACTGAACCAAAGATTGTTGGGGATATTTTTGACCAATCAAAGCCTAGGGATGCCCTATTTAGGATGATATCGACTATATTTGGATTGAGTCTTGGTATTTCTACATCCATATCTGCAAAGAGTCCACCATTAACATATGGAAAGGCTAAGAGGTCCTTATCTTCATATGGGTCTCTATCTTCTTCCTTTTGATTTAGGATTTTAAATAAGTCTATAAGGGCTGCCCTTGGATTTGAATCCTTGTACTTATTTAAATAATCATGGAACATATTTTTGTTGCCAAAAAGTCCTGCATCTTCTGCATAAAGGCAAAATACCAATCTTACACAGAGGATATTTAAGGAATGTAAGCTAGCTTCATTGTCTGGTTCTTTGTATTCACTTAGGAGGGCGTCGTAAAGACTTGCTACTATCTCGCCTGCTTCGATAGATATTTGGGTTTCCTTTTTGATGAAGTCTTCTTCTTCAGAGACTATAAAGTTTAGTCTATAGATTTCATTTTCTAAGTCTTCTAATTTTATTATCTCAGCTTCCCCATTTGGTTTTTCCATATCATAAATGAAAAATTCTTTAAAATTGCAGGTAATTATCCACCTTGGTCTTTGAGAATAAGGCAATTCAATAGAATATCTCTTGGCTTGTTGAAAGGGAGAAAGCTTTGTGCCATCTGATTGGATAATAGGTCTTGTTAAATCTTTGTTTGATGATTTTTGCTCAATTAGAACATGGGTGGATTCTATGTATCCATCTATAAAAGAAGTATTATCTAATTTTATTCTTGATTCAAATTCTATATAGGAGTACGGGTCTGCCACTCCCATTACATTTTCAAGTAAGTCCAGCCAAAATTTTTGGCTCTCGCTTTTCTCATCACCAGTATTTGCCCATCTCTTGACAAATTCCCTGGCCTTTTTTTGTTGGTCTACTAATTTCATAACTTGCTCCTTAATTCTTATTATAATTATATCATAAGGGGTTATTATTGAAAATTAAGATATATTTGAGCGAATTTGTGGTTGATGCCTTTTTGAGTTTATCTGTTCTAGAACTAAATAAAAATAGAGCTTATAAGAATCTTTTCTCATAAACTCTATTTACATGAATCTAATTATTATTGGAATGACCCTATAAGTTTTAATTTATTCAAAGGAGTCATTAATACATCTATAGTATCTCCACCTTTATCAAAAAATTCAACTTCATAATTTTTATCATCATAAGGTAAAACACTTGTTCTCTTTTTTCATTTGCTTATTTCTTTATAATTTTCTTTCAACCTTACAAAATTTAATTCTTTTATTATAGGTTTTTAACCCTTTCAGTTTCTCTGTCATCAACTTCAAAAGAACCATCATTTAATTCATCCAGTCTTTTTATAAGTTTTCCAAGTAAATCTAGCATTTTATGTTTATCTTTCTTTTCTTGGTCTTTGTCAAAATATACTGGTTGATCATTATAGTCTATTTTATAATAAGATGAATATAAATCCGAAATTTTATTATTTAACTTTTGGATATATGCATCATTGTCAACACAGTCTATACCTGTAACTAATTCTTTTTTTTTCGTGTCGAAAACATCTTTCCAAAGTGGACCAGATATAAAATCTAACATTATTATTAATTTCTTCATTATTTTAAACCTCCTCCCGGATAAACTGATACTATAAATCCATTCGTTCCTACTCCTGTAATTACAATATATTCTCCTTTATAGAGATAAACTTTTTCTAATCCTTTATTTTTTCTTTTAGAGCTTATTTCTGTTCCGTTTTTGAATATATCTTTTATAGTACTAGGAATACTTTCTTTTGAAACTCCAAATTTATTTTTAAAATCATTTTCATGTCTATCAATTATATGTTTAAGTCCCTTTATTTCATTACCTTTTTCAAGCCAAACAAGTTCGTTTTTCTTAGTTTTTGTAATCATAACAACATCATCTTCATTAAATTTAGCGCCACTTCGTCTAAGTTCATCCATTAAATGTTCTGGTTTTAACGCACCATTTGTATTTTTATATAAACCACTATTTCCCGCTCCCATTAGATATCACCTCTATGAATTTTTGATTTATAAGGTTCAATGGAAATAAGATTTGTTTCATTTCTATAATTAGCAAATATAGAATCTGGTACAGCGCCATAAACATATACTTTTTGGGGATTTAATCTTTTGAAAAATTCTTCTAATCCCTTTTCAAAGTAGTATTTATTTGAATTTCTTTTTATCTGGCCATATGAGCCTATTGCATAAGTTCCTTCTTTTTCTAATCCCTCAAAACAAAAATCATAACTTCTTGAGTCACCCCATCTTACATTTGGTATTACTTTAATCCCACTATTTTGATAATATGACCCTATTAATCTATTGATAAAAGTATTGTATAATTGTTCTGTTAATGGCATATCATAGCAAATTGAAAAATCCGGACTTACTATTGCCTTGAATTTTTCTAGCTCATTTTTATACTTGTCAGGCTTATTTATTATCTGCTTAAATGTATCATCATTAATATAAAAATGCACTGCTAAATTCTTATTGTTATATTTATTTCTTTTGTCAAAAGGAATAAAATCCTTAATTTCTAGTATTTCTTCTCTTTTTATTAGTGGTATATCGTATTTACCTACTAAACTAACTTTTTCAATTAAATTAGGGTTAAATCCACTGTTTGCGTATTTATAATTACTCAATATATCCCCCTCCAGTTTAAAGTTCTTGATTTTTAAAACTGGATTTGATATAATAGTCTTGGAATTATTAAACAATATCCAGTTTAGAAAACATGCTTTAGATTGCGCCAACAATCTGTTTAGTATGTTTTTTTCTTTTCTATGCATTCTTCCCATCCTTCTTCTTCATACTTTTTATATTGATAACATGCCATAGATGGTGTCACGTTACATTTTTCTACAATTTCATCAATGGTCATACCTTTTACTAAATGCTTAGGAACTAACAATTCTCCTGAAAAACAATTTGCTTGCCACTCCGGATCTTCGTATGCTCTTCTATTTTTTAGGTCTTCTTCTTTTCTACAAAAAGAAACTGTTTCTTCTCTATGCTGTATCCAATGTAATAATTCATGACTACAGGTTGATCTTGAAAATCCATCATCCTCGCAAGCCTTATCATAAATGTCTTCTCTTAATTTTATTAAATTTTCTGATGGAATAGTTTCACCTAATTTTGACCTCATTTCATCAGAAGTGCATATTTCTAAGTTAAGCTCTCCTTTATTAGATAAAAATTCTATAACTTGAACTATCGGAAAATACATCTCATTTTCAAAACCAAATAACTCTCTAAGTCTATTAGCCAGTCTTCTTATGTCTTTTCTAGACAAAGGGTCTGCTATATATCCACCCATATCACTCACCATCCTTCTTGAAAAATATTTTCATTTTATCCACCTCTTCTTTATTCATATTTTCCAATTCCCTTGCAAATGAAAATGCCAATCTTTTCTTTTCTCTACTTAAATCTTTAAGATTGATTTCCAAAGACTTCTGAGATTCTTCGATTGCTGCCATTAATTCATCTTGTTTTTCTTTATCAAGATTATATAAATTAACTATCGTATCATACCAAGACTCTGGCATTTTCTTTTTTCCATTTTCAACTGCTGATAAAAATGATGAACTGACATCTAACTTTGTAGCCATATCCTTCATTATTTCACCAGAGTCTAATCTTAACTTTCTTAAAAAAATTCCGACTTGTGTAAGCATAAGATCCTCCTTCGAATTAATTATACACCGATTCAAAAATTAATTCAACCCTTTTAGGTTTATATGGTTTTTAAATTAGTTTTTCATAAACATAAAAACTAAAACCCAAGCACGTGCTCGGGTCTTTTGAAATTTTACTTATCTCTGTATTCTCCTGTTATTAGTTTGGATGATATCCAGGCATTATCGCCTATATTTAGCCAATATCTTTCGCCATCGCTTTTTACATCATAGACGTGGTAGATTTCTCCTCTGTAGACATCTCCTATTTTCTCTGAGTTCATGTCTGCATTTGCCCTTACTTTTCCACTGTCTGTATCGATTCTGAAGGATTTGTTTAAAAAGTCTTCTGGCTTGTAGATTTCTGTGTATTGTGGATTGCCACCCTCGCCGTAGGAGTTATTTTTTCTTATTTCTTCTAGGTCGTAGTCTTTGCTTTTTTCTAGGTCACTTTCATTACGAGCTTCACTATCTTCGATTTTTCCACTTTCTAATTGATTATAGATGTCTTTTATTTTTTTAGAGTTTGGAATTATTTTTAGGTAGCTTGCTGCAAGGCTTTTTGCTGTATTGTAGTCCTCATCTTCTATATAGGAATTGAGGTCATTTACTAGTCTTTTTTCTATTTGTGATAGATTTTTTTGTGCCTTGGTGTATAGGTCGACCTCTTCTTGCGGAATTGATTTGAATTTCTCAGCTGCTTCGTTGTAGTCTTCATTATAAAACGCATCTAGGGCCTGGTCGTATAGGTCTTGGTAAGAACTATTTTCAGTTGATTCTATCTCTTGATTTTGCTTATAAGCTGGCTTTTGGGATTTTTTGGATCCGAAAAATCCTACCGCTATTACTACTGTTAGAACTATTAGGCAAAATCCTGCTATTAGAGCGTAGACTAGGACATTTTTCTTTTCATTTTCTTCGCTGAATTTTTCTTCTTGGGCTCTTTCGTGCCTCTTAGCTCTTCTATTTTCGCCAAGCTCCTTGTTTAAGTCTTTTTTAAAGTCTTGGCCTAGTCTTTCGGTATCTCTTCTCTTTTTGATTTCTATATAGGAGTCCTCGCTTGCTTTGTGGGCAGCTTTCTGTGGGTTTTCCTTATTTTCTGCCTTTTTTACTTCTTGGCCGAGGTTTTTTTCTTGAGAATTTTCTCTATTTTTCCCTATTAGCTCTTCAAGTCTTTCTTTGTTGACTAAGGTAGTTTGGCCTTTTTCTTCTTTTGCTTCATCTAGTTTGCTGCCACAAGATTCGCAAAATTTAGATTCTTTGTCATTTTCAAAGCCACATTTTGGGCAAGCTTTGCTGTCTTTTTTCTCTTCTATGATAGCTGGCTTTATATTTTCTAATTTTGATCCACAAGATTGGCAAAACTTGGAGTCTTTGTCATTTGCAAAGCCACATTTTGGGCAAACTTTGGTGTCTTTTTTCTCTTCTATAATCTCTGGCTTTATCTCTTCTAATTTTGATCCGCATTTTTCACAAAACTTAGAATTTTTTTCGTTTTCATGGCCGCAGTTTTTACAAATCATTGGATGCTCCTTTTCTCTACTTGGATTAGGATAATTATATCACATCTTTATTTTTTTTACTAGAAAAGACCTAGCTTATTGCTAGGCCTTTAAGATTTTAGTCTCTAAATTCACCTGTGACTAGTTTGGATGATATCCAGCCATCGCCTATATTTAGCCAATATCTTCCTCCATCATCGTGGACTTCGCTTACCTTGTAGGTTTCGTTGCGGTTGACATAACCTGCTACTCCTGAGTTTAGGTTTGGTTCTGTTCTGATTTCTCCCATGTTAGCATCTATCTTTACAGTTTTGTTTAAGAAGTCGCTTTCGCTGTAGACATCTGTATAAGCTGGGTTACCATTTTGACCGTAAGAATTGGTTCTTCTTAGGTATTCCTTGTCATAGTTTTTAGATTCTTTTTTAGTATTTTCTTTCTTGTCAGTTTCTTCGTCTGTACTTTCTTCTGTATCTTTATCAGTTTCTTTTTCTTCGTCTTTTTCTGGAGTTTCTTCCTTATCTTTCATATTAGCTCTGAGCTCTTTTATATTTTTAGCATCGGCATTTGCCTTTAGGTACTCATCAGCAAGGTCTCTTGCCTTGTCTTCATCACCCGCTTCTACTAGCTCATTTATCTTAGCTTCTACATCTTTTTCCATGTCTGCTATATGCTTTTGACCCTTGTCATAGAAGTCGCCTGCTGCCTCTGGTATAGCATTTAAAACCTTAAGAGCGCCTAGATAGTCTTCATCTTTTATAGCTTCTTCTGCCTTAGTAAGGGCTTGTTTGTAGAGGTCTTTGTTCTCCTCTACCTTTTCTTCTACTTGGCTTGGTGACTTTTCAGTTTTATTTGAGCCTAGGTTTATGAAGTAGGAAAAGATTATGGCTGCTACAGCAAATATTAATATTCCACCAAATATCATACCTACTGTGATTAGGTCCATGTCCTTTTCTTTTCTATTATTTTCTCTTTTTCTGATGACTATTTTCTCATCATCAGCCTTTTGGCTTCTTCTTTGTCTTCTTC
Organism: Anaerococcus sp. NML200537; assembly: GCF_026131715.1. NCBI lineage: Bacteria > Bacillati > Bacillota > Tissierellia > Tissierellales > Peptoniphilaceae > Anaerococcus > Anaerococcus sp. NML200537. The sequence continues at coordinate 30,258 of NZ_JAMXSL010000025.1, forward strand.
TATCTCTTTGGTCAGATTTTTCTAACTCTTGTCCGCAATTTTCACAGATTTTTTTGCCATCTTCATTTTCGTGGCCACAATTTTTACAAATCATAAAATCTCCTTTACTATGTTCTCATATTATTATATCACAAGTTGTCTAAAATTATTAGTTTTTCAAGGGATTTTTTAAGATTTGCCTGAAATTTCTTTATTTATTAGGACTTTCAATATAAAAACTTAGGTCTTGGACAGTTTCTAACACTCCCTTATAGGTACCATTCTTATCTCTGACTGCAAAATAGCCTATTGCTATATCCTTACCACCAATATTTTTTACAAGCTTGAAGGAATCTCTTTTTCCTTCTTTAAAATCTTTTATAAGACCCCTAACTATAGGCTCAACTTGTGGTGGGTGGCAAGAATAGACTTCCCTACCGAGGGATGATTTAGGTCTTTTGAATAATTTTGCTCCTTCGTGATTATTGTAATAAGAGTTTATGTCATTTTCATCCACAAAGGTTATTTCAATTTCCATGGTATCTAGCATGGCTTCTAGCTGATCAATCCTCATCTTTCCCTTGGCAAAGTGTATATAATTATCATCTGCTAAATCTTTGCTTGCTGTTTCTTCTATATCGTAAGCTACTAGGGCGTGGTCATAATCGGCTAGGTCCTCATAAAGAATGGCTAAATCTTGGCTGGTTAGGTTATCTTTCATAAGGGGATAGAGGATATTTTCCTCCTTGTAGGTCATCTCCTTGGCCCTTTCGATAGATTTTTCTAATAGGTCTTCATTTTTTAATTTCAAAGCCTTTTTGATATTATTTACAATCTCAATATCCACAGCCCACATTACATCAGAAGGGCCCGGCTTATTGTATTTGGCCTTTAGGATTGGGTAGATGAGATCTCCCTTTTTCTTGTAATGGTTTGATAAGATCCCTCTTATTTTTTCATAATCACCTTCATAGTTTTCTAATATTTCTTTTATCTTTTGATTTTCTCTAGCAAAATAGGAAATAAATGGGATGTCATCGTAGGATGTTTTTTCATTTTCATTTTCAGTCATCCCATGAAAAAGACTTGAGTGAACATCGCAAAGCTTTCTAACTTCATCCTTATCCATTCCAGAAGCCAAGAGCTCTTCTTCTGCATCCATTATTTCTGCTGATGAAACTCCCTCAAAGTTTTCCCTAAAATCAGCCCTCACACTTTCAAGGTCTTCCCCTGCTGTGAGTCTTTCTATAAAGGATTTGATGAGTTTTTTCCTTTCTATGACTTCCGGATCTTGGGATGAGTCGATTAGCTCATAGCCAAGATCTTTTAGCTTATCTTCAAGATTTTCTATCTTCATCATAGAAGCTCCACGCTTTAGGCTCATCTTTTTGCCTACTGTACTTACCATTAGCGGATTGGCTAGGGCATTAAAACCTAGGCCTATTAGGTCATTTTTTAGTTTGTCATTATCTTTTATTAGATCTGCCACAGGCATATTTATATCAATTATCATAAAATCCTCCTAATCTTACCATAATTATATCACCATAGATAATGATTATCAGTAACTTTTGTTACAAAATTTGAAATTATTATAATTTTTTTTAAAAAGCAAAGAACTCAAGGTATTCCTCGAGTTTCTTGCTTTTTATTTCTTTATTTTTTCTTGTTCTTTATTGATGCAAATAATCCGGCTAAAGATGCTGCTGATAATCCAAATAAGTAATTTAAGCTTCCTATACCCGTTTTTGGATTAGATGATTTTTTCATATATTTTCCTAATGCATTTTCTTCTTTTGATTCCTTATTTGATTTTTCTTCAGAGATTTTTTCTTCCTTATTTTCTTTTGTTTTTTCTTCCTCAGATTCTTTTACAGAATTTGCCTCATCTTCTTTCGTTTCTTCTACTTTTATTTCAGGGAGTTTTACATCTTCTTCTTTTTTATCTTTTGCTTTATTTTCCTCTACACTTATAGCTTTATCTTTTTCACCTTCTGGTTTTGATTCTTCTCGAGGTTCTTCTATATTCTTCTCCTCATCTTCTACTACATCAACCCCATCTATACCCATCAACCAGTTCCAGTTAAACTCAGTATATCTTATAACCATCTTTGTTTTTCCATCCACTACCTGGTTTGATTCATAAAGTAGGCCGAAAGTATCTTCTAAATTTGTATTTTCTAATGATGAATATTGGTATTCGCCTATATTAATATTTCTTTGGGCAACAGTTTTAAATTCAAAGTTTTTATTTTCTTTGTTAATAACTTCCATAACCTTTATCACACCATTTTTTCTTCCTCCAGGTTCAGAGTTTGATAAAATGATGTATTCCTTACCGTCTCTATCGTGTTTAACGACAGATAAATTGTTTTGGCTATAGGATTTGAAATCAACAGATCCTACACCATAATTCCAGTTTTCTCCATCATCTTTACTTATTGCATAATTAATTGTTGGATTATTTCCAGGGCTTCTCATAAATGAAACTACAGTTCCATTATTTAATTGTACAAGTTGATTTTCAGAGTTTTGTCTATTTACTAATCCGCCAAGCGAAGATTGACCATCATGGTCGTTAGGATTTGTTAATGACCTTTTCCAATTCTCTCCGTCATCAGAATAGATGAAGGTTGTAGATTCTCTATTATTATACTGACCTGGATTCGTTCCAAAATATAAAGGAAGTAGCAATCTACCGCTCTTAAGTTGCAGGCCTCTTCCTGGGGAAGAACCTAAAAATTTCATTCTATTATCTGTTTTTACTTGTGGTGTTATATCCTTAGGAGAAGACCAAGTTTGTCCACTGTCGTCAGAGTAAGTTAGCCATAAATATGGAGTTTGATGGACTTGCAAATCTGAAGAGTCTTGATACACATTTCCTAGATACTCATCATCTCTATATAAATTTCCTATCTCTGTAAACGGCTGTTTATCAGTAGTTTTTACCTTTAAATCTGTAGCTTCGCCTGCTTGGTTGAAAACTACTCCATCTTCTCTAACAGTATATCTTCTACCTTGTTTATCTTTCAACTCAAGGTAGTCATTTCCATCTATATTTACATATCCTGATCCACCTTGTGAAGACCAATATTTTCCTCCGGATTTAAAACTGTCTAGTAGCATATAAACTCTACCAGCATTCTTTCCAGTATATACTGGAGTTAATTGCATATCAATTGTGAAAGGGGCATTTTTATCAATCCCTTCTTCAGGTCTATCAACAACTTTTATCGCCGGCGAAAAATCTTTATCTCCAGGTTTTTTAATTCTAACAACAGCATCTATGTCGCCCCAATCAGATTCTGTTGATAATCTCTGATCAGCACCAGCTATGATTGTACCGTCCTTTAATTTTGCTAAAGAAGGGATTCTATAGAAATCAGAGCCTTGATATGTAGGGTAATACATATCGAAATCTTCGGTCTTAGCTTGTTTATTTGTTTTCTCTTCGATATGTTCTCCATTAGATGCAAGCTTTTCAATATCCTGCTTCAATTCTTCATACTTTTCATTTGTTAAACTTTTTTCACTACTGATTTTATCAAAATTATTCTTTAATTCGTATATTTCAGGGTATTCTTCCTTTAATTTATCATCTAGCTTGATCTTATCTAACGTATACTTTATAATATTGTAATTTAATTCTTCTTTCTCAGAGTCATTCATCTGCGAAACAGGTGCAGGTATATTTTCTTCTGATAATAATATATTATCTTGCTCAATTTCATCTACACCTGATTTTTCAATCGAATCTTCAGACTCTATCATTTCTTCAGCTTTTTTATCACTATCATTATCCACTAACTCATCTTTTAAGTTATCGGTGTTATTAATATTTTCTTCACTTACTTTTTTCTTTTCTATCCCTTTATCATTTAAGCTTTCTGCCGCTTGGGAGATGTTAGGAAAACATACTAAAATAGATAAACTTAGAGCACAGGCCATCATTTTCTTAGGTAACTTATTTTTTTTCACAATTCGTACTCCTTTTATTTAATATCGTTTTCATGAAAACTCGATTGATAATTATCTTGTTATTATATTATGTTATTAGAATTATATTGTCAATAGTTTCAAAGAATATAAGCTATTTAGAAAGTATTTTCAGTATTTTTTATAAATATTTTATTTCCATTATTTAATAAGTTTTAATTTAGATTTTTATAATCACAATAATATTTTTGCAATATCGAAAAACGTTTTCTTAATTTTTGACTTTCATTAACAC
>NZ_JAMXSL010000026.1:0-32853 GCF_026131715.1 Anaerococcus sp. NML200537
CTAGTGTAAGATTAGTTAATGATGATGTATTACTATTTTGTTTCATAAATACATTGTATCAGAAAAAGACGAGGATGTTTAATTTCCTCGTCTTTTTCTATGTTAGGACTTTTGCAACAGCCCCTTTACTGATGATAGGGCTGCTATATTTACAATATTATCCATGATTTTCTTTACAGTCCACAAGAAATCATCTTCTGATAGGTTTTTTGTTTCTATGACATAGTTATCATCAAGAATTTTAAACTCTGCCCTATATAAATTTCCACCTGTATAGGCTGATAAAATCACATCTTGACCATTAATTTTTGATTTTTTCTTATCAGGAAGCCTGTAATCATTTAAAACTTTAGAGCCTTTGCCTGCTACTTGAAAGAGAATTTGTGACTTATCATTTACCAAATAAGTTTCAATAAATAGCCTTTCATCATAGGCTCCCTTGTCAGACTTGCCTAGGATTTCAACAGGAGCTTCTATTTTATAACCACCTATTCCTTGTAAGGTTTTTTCTACTAGGTCTACCAAATTCTTATCGGCAAGCTCTTTGCTTTGAGCATCTAATTTAGGGCTTGATATGCCTTGATTATAATTTATATCGTCCCCTTCTCCGCAAGAGATTATATTTTCAAAACTTAGCTCTGGCCTATCGATCATTTTAAGTGTCTCTTGATATGTGTAGTCGCTTTCTACTAGACCCATATAATCAAAATAGTCACGTACTTTTTGGAGGGTCATAGCCCCAGTGGTATAAATCTTTAAAAATTGTGCCTTATTTAATTTACCAAAAACTGGATCTGTCATATTTTTGACTTCTTTCCACCTGTCGATTCTCTTATCACCATATTTGTACCATTTTATGATGGTTTGGTAAAAAGAATTGTAGGCCTTGATCAAGTTTTTTACCTTAGGTCTTGCCAAAATTTCTTGCTTTTCTTCTTTAGAAATCTTTCCAACCTTGCTTTCCCCAAATGGGTGGACTTGTCTGCCCTTTGTCACACCAAAATGATATAGGGCTGGCAAATACATCCCATCTTCATAAGAATAATCACCCTTACCAAAGCCCTCGCCTGTGTATTTGTTAGAATCAGCAAAGACACTCACATTTGGCATTAGCATGGCGACCATAAGAGCACATGCTATAAGTTTCTTTTTCATGGTATCTCCTTTCTTTTTTTCTCGTATCTACTTATTATAAATATACCCCGATTTTGTTATTTCAATAATAAATTATCAGGCTAAATTGTCAATATTTGACAAAAAACATTTACAGGCGTTAAGTAGATGTAAGAATAAAACTTACAATGAATTCCAGTAGGATGGTTTGAAATAACTTATCTGAACTTACACTTTCATTTTGTTTAAGGCGAATATGGGCGCCTGTCCCATATGCAGAGTATAAAAAAAGCTGGTACCGCATTTATTGCGCTTTTATGCTCTTTTTTTGTGCTTATTTTAAGAAAGGAAAAAAGATGAAATTTACTTACGAAAAAGAATACGATAATGTTTTTGATGAACTAGTAGATCGTGGCTACTATGAACAAGCCACCAACGAAGAAGAACTAAAAAAAATCCTTGCAAATGATTCTGTGAAATTCTACTGTGGCTTTGATGCTACAGCAGATTCACTTACAGTTGGTCACCTTATCCAAATTATGGTTATGATGCGCATGCAAAACTACGGCCACAAGCCAGTTGCCCTTCTTGGTGGAGGTACAACCCTAATCGGTGATCCATCTGGAAGAAGCGATATGCGCCAAGTTATGACAGTTGAAAGAATCGACCACAATGCTGACTGCTTCTATAAGCAATTTCAAAGATTCTTGGACTTTTCTGACGGCAAGGCAACCATGCTTAATAACAAGGATTGGCTCCTTGACCTTAAATTCCTTGAATTTTTAAGGGATGTAGGAAGCGAATTCTTGGTAGGTGAAATGCTTAAAAAAGATGCCTACAAAAATAGACTTGCAGCAGGCGGCCTAACCTTCTTTGAATTTTCTTATATGCTATTGCAATCTTACGACTTCTTAAAAATGTATAGGGACAATGACGTAACCCTTCAAATGGGTGGATCTGACCAATGGTCAAATATCATCGGTGGAGTGGACTTAATCAAAAAACACGAAGATGGTAAGGCTTATGGTATGACCTTCTCCCTACTTACAACAGCAGATGGAGTAAAGATGGGCAAGAGCCAAAAGGGAGCTGTATGGCTAGATGAAGAGAAGACTTCACCATATGAAATGTTCCAATACATGAGAAATGTCGATGACAGGGACGTGGAGAAATTCCTCCTTCAACTAACCTTCCTACCAACAGCAGAATGTAAGAAATTAGGATCAGCAACAGATGCAGCAGAAATCAACAAGGCCAAAGAAATCCTAGCCTACGAAGTAGTAAAACTAGTTCATGGCAAGGACAAGGCAGATGAAGCCCTATCCGCAGCAAGAGCCCTATTTTCAGGCAAAGGCGATGAAAGTGCCATGCCAACCACACAAATTTCTGCATCTGACCTACCAAAAGGCCTTCTAGCCCTAATGACAGAAGTAGGCCTAACCAAATCAAACGGTGAAGCAAGAAGAACAGTCCAACAAGGCGGCGTATCAATCAACGACGAAAAAATCACAGACCCAGCCTTTGAAGTAACAGAAGAAATCTTTGAAGATAATAGAATAATAATCAAAAAAGGCAAGAAAAACTTCCACAAGGTGGAATTAGCCTAAGACAATCCCCTAAGTCTCCTGATTTAGGGGATTTTTCATATAAAATTAGTATAGTAGGATTAGGTGATATAATGAATACTCGACATAGCAAACTAATAAATGAATTATTAAATAGGAATATGTCCTTAGAAGATATAGCTAACTTTCTAAAAGTTTCACAAAGAACCGTTAGAAATGATATATCAAAAATAAATAATTTTTTAGTAAAATATAATTCCTCAATAAAAAAATTAAAAGACAATTCTTATTCTTTAACATTTGTAAATGAGATAGATGAGAAAATTTTTAAAAACGATTTCTTTTCTTTTGACAGCTTTAATTTTAATGAACCTAAAGATAGAATTTTATATATTAAATTAGCTTATTTATATGCTGAAAATTATATTAAACTAGACGATTTAGCAGACGAAATGTTTATTAGTAAATCAACAATTCAAAATGACCTTAAACAAGTTAAAAAAGATTTAGAGAATTACAACTTAAAATTAAAATTTAAAGCAAATTATGGTATGAAGATATCTGGAGATGAAAAATTAATTAGAAATGCTATATCTGACATAATTTATAAAACTTCTCAAACTTATAATTTCGAAGATATTGGCGAAAAACTTCTTTCTTATAGCCAAAATAAAATAAGCTTAGTGCGACATATAATAATTGATAATGTAAAGAAATCTGATATCGAGCTTTCAGATTTAGCAATGAACAATCTTATAGTTCACTTAATAATAGCTATGAAAAGAATCGAGAAAAATATTTATCTAACAATTGATATGCCTGAAGACTTATCAGAATTTAATGAATATTTGATTTCTAAATCAATTGTATATGATTTAGAAAATGAGTTTAATATTAAATTTCCAAAAGAAGAGCTAGATTATATAACTATGCACTTAATTGGAACTAGGTTAAGCTTTGATAGTGAGGTTACAGAAAAATGTAGCTCATGTGAATCTAGTCTATTAGATATGACATGCAAAAAATTAATAACTAATGTACAATCATCACTAGATTGCGATCTCGAAGGTGATTCTCAACTATACTATGGCTTAGTTAATCACTTGAAGCCTGCAATTTACAGATTGAAAAATAATATGAGCATAAGAAATCCCCTGTTAGAATCTATAAAACTAAACTATCCAGATATTTTTAAATCATGTTACAATGAATCTCAAATATTAAATAACACCTTTAATATTGTTTTAAATGAAGATGAAATTGGATTTATAACAATTCACTTTGGGGCTGCAATTGAAAGATATAAACTAAATGCTCCAAAGTTAAGAGTCCTTCTGGTTTGCACTACAGGTGTTGGAAGTTCTCAACTTTTAAAATATAAATTAAAATCTAAGTTTAATAAAAGGATTACAATTGTCGGTGTAAGTCAATACTATAATTTAGATAAATTCAGTGATGATGATTATGACATAATAATTTCTACAGTTCCTTTTAACAATAATTCTACTAAAACTTGTATAGTTATAAATGATATATTAGGAGAGAGTGATTTTTCAAAAATCGAAAAATTTATTAATAAAAAAGAATTAAATTCCCAAAAAAAATATCTAAATGCTGATGACATATTTTTAGATCTTGATTTTAATAATAAAGATGAAATCTTACAATATATGTCTGCGAAGCTAAATTATAGAATAAAAAAAGATCATAATTTGTACGAATATATATTAGAAAGAGAAAATATAGCAAATACCGACTATGGAAATTTAGTTGCTGTTCCGCATCCTATTAAACCTATAGCCAAAGAAACTTTTATCTCCGTAGGGATTTTAAAAAATAGGGTTAATTGGGGAAATAATTTTGTCAGAATTATAATATTTTTATGCTTAGGTGAAAATGAAGTCGATAGCTTAGATGATTTATATGAAAGAATATTTAAATTTACTGATAATATAGAAAATGTAAATAAGATTCTATATTCAAAAAATAAGAATGACATAATAAAATTATTTTCATAAGTAATCTCAACCCAAAAGAAATACCTAATTTATTTTGGGCTGAGATTTTTTTTCATTTTTTATGAAAAAGTTTGCCTTAACATTTAAAAGTTTTTATAAGATAATATAGACATAGAGATAAAGGAGGTATTTATGGAAGAGAATTTAAACTACGAAGAAATTATTATGACTATCATAGCTCATGCTGGTTCCGCAAGAACTTTAGCCATGCAAGCTATAAAGAGTGCTAAAAATAATAACTTAGCAAATTCATATGATTTTTTAGAAAAATCTAATCAAGAATTTTTAAATGCCCATAAAATACAAACAAAATTAATTGAAGAGGAAATAAAGGGCAGGAAAGTTGAGCTCAGCTTGTTGATGGTCCACGCTCAAGATCATCTAATGAATGCAATGACAGTAAAAGAGTTAGCAGAAGAATTTATTTCAATTTACAAAAAAATTAATAGAGGATAATTAAGTGAAAAAAATAATTCTTATATGTTCAGCTGGTATGTCTAGCTCAATAATTGCTAGAAAACTTAACAATAAATTCAAAAATTATGGAGATGATATAATTGTTAGTTCAGCATATTTAGGTAAAGGAATTAACTCGTTAAAGGAAAATGATTATGACTTATACCTTCTGAGCCCGCAAATAATGAATTATAAAGACGTAATAATAAGTGATTACCATTTAAATGAAAATCAATTACTTTCAATTCCTGAACATCTATATATACCAATTGAAAATTCTATAAATCGTTTAGGAGAACTTATTAAAGACAAAATTAATTATCAATTAAATAAAGAGGAAAAAAAAGGAGAAAAAATGAAAATATTACTAGTTTGTGCCGGAGGATTTTCTACAAGTATTATCATGGGAAAGGTTAAAAAATGGGCAGAAGAGAATGAAGAAGATATAACTATTGAAGCCACAGGTAAGGAAGCATATACAGATATTTGGGAAGACTATGACTGTATATTACTTGGACCACAAATCGCTTATGCACTTGATGAAATTAAAGAAAACGTTTCAATACCTGTTGCTTGTATAGAACCAATGGTATATGCACTTGCAGATAGCCAAAAAGTTGTTGATCTGGCCAAAAATATAACACAATAGAGGAGAATATCATGCAAAAACAAATTGAAAAGTTTGCAAATAGTAGATTCATAATATGGTTAAGAAATTTAAGCCAAAAATTATCACAAAGCCCATCTTTTTCAACCATATCCACCGGAATGAGTTCAAATATGGGAATCATATTAATTGGTGCAATCGTTCAAATACTAGTAGCCATAATAGGTATAGCTTTTAAAATCACCCCTGATAATCCTATATATCAATTAATATATATGCCATATAAGGTTACGATGGGAATTCTAGCTTTGTTTATGACATTTAGTTTAGCTCATAAATACACCCAAAAACTAAAAGTAAAATCATCCCCTGTTCAAGCTGGATTCATTGCGATAATAAGTTATATATTAGTTGCCGCACCTATAGAAACTATTCAAAGTGAAGCTGGTGCAATAAGCGTTATAAATATAGATAATCTAGGAGCAAAAGGACTATTTATAGCAATTATAATAGGTCTATTATCAGTAAGAATAACTAAATTTGCTATAGATAAAAATCTTGTTATAAAAATGCCTGAATCAGTTCCGCAAGGAGTTATCGAAGGTTTTAACTCAGTTATACCTGCTTTATTAAATATAATTGTATGGTATGGGTTAACTTTATTAATCAGCTATATATCAAAAGGTGCCTTCACTCTTTCAAGTTTAATTACATTTTTATTAGCATATCCTGTAAAATATTTAGAATCAACTGCTGGTATGGTAGTTATTCTATTATTAGCGCAACTATTTTGGTTTTTCGGAATCCATGGAACTTCAATAATAATGTCTGTAGTAATGGTTCCTTTAATAGCTGCATATACAACAAACTCTGAACTTGCAGCACAAAGTCTACCTCTAGTTTACAGTGCTATGTTCTTATTTGGGGCAAACGGATCTGTTGGTGGTGCAGGTAACACATTGCCAATAGTATTAATGGGACTAAAAAGTAAATCGAAACAAATTAAAGCTGTATCTAAAGCTTCTCTAATACCTAGTATTTTTGGTATAAATGAACCAGTCGTATTTGGATTTCCTATAATGTATAATCCTATACTCATGATACCATTCTTACTTGCACCGATTGTTTATATGGTTTTCTTATACCTAGCATACCATTTTCAATTAATCTCATTACCACATATTCTTGTCTTTGCACTATTACCAATGGGCGTTGGTGGTTTCATGAATACTTTAGACATAAGGAATGCAATAATGCCATTTGTTATGTTACCTGTTATGTGGCTTGTTTGGTATCCATTTTATAAAATATATGAAAAAGATCTTATTAAAAAAGAACAAGAAATGGAAAAACTAGAAAAAGAAAATAAATTAAAAAAACAACTATAGAAAGGATAAATAATGAAACATAATCTTGGAATATCAGTATATCCTGATGTAAGTGATATAGCAGATATAAAAAAATATATTAAATTGGCATCTAAGTATGGATTCAAAAGAATTTTCTCTAGCATGTTCTCTGTTAAAGGTAGCAAAGAAGAAGTGCTCAATTATTTTAAAGATTTAATAAATTATGCACATAAATATGACATGCAAGTTGCATTAGATGTAAATCCAGATTTATTCAAAAGGCTAGGAGCAAGTGTAGAGGATTTATCAGTATTTAGAGATATTGATGTAGACATTCTAAGAATGGATTTAAGTTACGGCGGAGAAAAAGACTATATTCTTGTTAATAATCCTTATGGTATAAAAATAGAGTTTAACTCTTCTGAAAAGATAGTTGAAGGCTTATTAAAAGCAGGGGCAAAAAAAGATGATTTTCTAATATGTCACAACTTTTACCCACAAAGATATACTGGTTTAAGTTGGGATGGTTTCTTAGAAAAAAATAAGAAGATAAAGTCTTTGGCTAATGTTAAAATAGGAGCATTTGTTAGCTCAAACAATAACCCAACTCATGGAGTTTGGGATGCCAAGTATGGACTTCCTACAGTAGAAAGATTAAGAGATCTTGATATTGGACTTCAAGCAAGAATTTTACTCGCTAGTGGTATGGTAGATGATATACTTATTGGAAATGCTTACGCTAGCGAAAACGAATTAAGAACCCTTTCAGAAACTATAGAAGGTTATGAATTAAAAAAAGATATGCCTATCATAAATATGCTAGTTGAACACGGTATTCTTAATCTTGATTATCCAAGAATTATAAAGATTAACCCTGATATTTCTGATGATATTAGTAATGTTGAAAGAGAAATAATATTTAATTTTGAGCCTCATATGGCCCTAGGAGATGATTCAGAATTTATATGGCGCTCAAGAATGTCACGATTCAACCCTGATTTATCCATCAAACCTAGAGAAAATGAGAAAAAAACTTTCCTTCCAGGTGATATAGTTATCGTAAATGATAATTATAAACACTATGCTGGTGAAGTTCAAATAGTTCTTAAAGATATAGAAAATGATGGTCAGAGAAATTATATAGGTAAAATTAAAAATGATGAGATGCTCTTAATGGATTTTTTAGTAGGAACAAGCATTGTAAAATTCATAGAATAATAATAAAAGGCAAGAAAAACTTCCACAAGGTGGAATTAGCCTAAGATTAGCAGACCCTAGGGTCTGCTTTTTTGATTTCCTAAGAGTATAATTTATAAAAAAGGAGGGCCTATGAACAAGAATGAAGAATATTTGAGCAAAAAAAGAGCCATAGAGCTTTGGGATACTGGCCTTATAGATGATTTTGAAGTGGGTACTTTCAAATCCCTAGCAGATATCCACGCCTACCTATTCCAAGATGTCTTTGATTTTGCTGGAAAAATCAGGACTGTAAATATATCTAAGGGCTCTTTCCGCTTTGCCCCCCTTCTTTTTCTAGAGTCCAATCTATCTATCATTGAAAAAATGCCAGAAAATAGTTTTGATGAGATTATTGATAAGTATGTAGAAATGAACGTGGCACACCCATTTCGTGAGGGAAACGGAAGGGCGATTAGGATTTGGCTTGACCTTATCTTAAAGAAAAACCTAGCTAAATGCATCGATTGGGACAAGATTGATAAGTTTGTCTATCTTTCCGCTATGGAGAGATCTGTTGTAAATACACTTGAAATAAAACATCTTTTAAAATCTGCACTCACAGATAAAATAGAAGATAGAGAAGTTTTCATGAAAGGAATCGACAAATCCTACCTCTACGAAGACCTCTATGACATATCTATAAGAGAAATTGACAAGGAAAACCATGACTGAAAAAGAAAAAATGCTTAAGGGCATCCTTTATGATGCTAATTACGATGAGGAATTAAAAATAGACAGGCTAAGGGCCAAGGAACTTTGCTTTAAATACAATACAAGCCTTCCATCAGATGAAAAGCTCCTTAGGGAAATAATCCACGACCTAGGGATAAAAACTAAAGAGAATTTCTTCTTTACCGGGCCTTTTTATTGCGATTATGGCTATAATATTTCTATTGGGGAAAATTTTTATGCCAACCACAATCTCATAATCCTTGACGGAGCAAAGGTTAGTTTTGGAGATAATGTCTTTATCGCCCCAAATTGTACCTTCTCAACAGCAGGACATCCTATAGATAAGGATAGGAGAAATAAGGGTCTTGAATATGCCCACCCAATTACAGTAGGCGATGATGTCTGGTTTGGGGCAAATGTAAGTGTCATGCCAGGGGTTAGTATCGGATCAAATGTAGTAATAGGAGCAGGCAGCCTTGTAAATAAGGACATACCTGATAATAGCCTGGCCTTCGGCAACCCTTGTAAGGTCTATAGGCAAATCACCGAAGAAGATAAGAAAACTTCTTGGGATTTCAAATAAAATATCCACTTAAAAACTGACCTTTTAAGGTCAGCCAGACTTTTTACAATCTGACTGAACTTTTGGGTCAGTTTTTGCTTATAATTATTTAGTCTTTTATGATTTTTTCTGCGATTACTTTTAGGATGATAACAATTACTATACAAGCTATGGTTGAGCCTATAAAAATATCCATCTTTAAGAGCATCCTATAGATTATAAAGCCAATTAGCCAAATTATCATATTTTTGACATAGATGTCTGTACTTGTGACATCTTTTTTTATTATGAAATAATCTGCGATTTGGACTGCAATCATTGGAGCAAAGACAGAACCTATTAAGTAGAGAAAGTCTGTTATATCATCCATTGGGAAAATTATCGCCCCAATTGTGCCTATGATTGTGACAATTATGCCTATCTTTTGGCCGTTCACTTTTTTTGATAGGGATTCGGCTGAGATACCTGCAGAGTAAGCATCTAGGAAGGTGGTTGTAACTGTAGATAGGATAATTATCAGCATGGCAGCAAGGCCTAGGCCTGATTTAACCATAATCATGGCTATGTCGCTTTCCTCTGTAAGAAGGGCCATGCCCATTCCTATCACATACATCCAAATTGATACAAGGCTGTATGTTAGAGTTGATGTGAGCGTTGCAGCCTTTGGGTCTTCTGCCTCTCTAGTGTAGTCAGAAATAAGTGGCATCCAAGACATAGGCATGGCTATGGCAAGCTCAATTGCAAGGCCAAAGCTCATGGCATCTTTGCTGGCTTCTGACATAAAGTCAACTCCCTTTAGGATTTTAAAGGAAAGGACGATAGTTAGAATAAATAAGAGGGACATGGAAACTGTATTTAGTTTTCCAAGATTTGAAATTCCTATTTTTATCCAAACTAAGATCAAAAGTCCAATCACTAGGGCCCAAAAGATGTGGCTTGTGGCAAAGACGTGAGATGTTGAAATCGCCCCGTCATAGATCATAATGGCAGTCCATCCTACAAGTTGCAATACATTTAAAAAGGCAAAAAATAGACCTCCCTTTTGACCAAAGGACATCTTAACTGTCTCCATGGCTGATTTTTCGCTCATACCGCCTATTATGCCTGCCAAATATAAAAGGATAGCCCCTATCAAATGGCCGATGAGGATTGCCATAAGTCCGTTTTTAAAGCCAAGTGGTGCAAAATAGGTACCTGTGATAATTTCCGCTATGGAAACCCCAGCCCCAAACCAGATGAGGCCGTTTTCAAAATTAGAAGTCTTTTTCATCATAGACCTCCTTGTATTCTTCTTTTATATCAAAGGCGTGGTTCATTGGACCTGAGCCTTTACCTAAATTAAGGCCTGCTGCAAGGGCTTTTGAGATATAATCCTTGGCTTTTTTGACTGCTTCATCCATTGGATATCCTTTGGCAAGGTTAGAGGCGATTGCTGATGACAAAGTACACCCTGTTCCGTGGGTATTATTTGTATCAATTCTCTTGCCATCAAACCACTTGCCTTCCCCTTTTGCATAGAGGTAGTCATTGGCATCATTTAAGGCATGGCCGCCCTTTAAGAGAGTTGCGCACTTATATTTGGATGAAATCTCCTTAGCAGCCTCTTCCATATCTTCTACAGAAGTAATTTTCCTACCGATTAGGATTTCTGCTTCTGGGATATTTGGTGTTAGGACATCTGCAAGTGGAAAGAGCTTATCCTCAAGGGTTTTGATGGCATCATCTTGTAATAATTTTGCCCCGCTTGTTGCAACCATGACTGGGTCTACAACAATATTTTTGGCCTTATAATGGATAAGTCTTTCTGCAATTACCTCGATTAGGACACTTGATGAAACCATGCCAATCTTAACTGCATCTGGAAAAATATCCGTAAAAACCGAATCCAATTGTTCTTTCAAAAATTCTGGACTTGCTTCTAAAATATCACTTACGCCGGTTGTGTTTTGGGCAGTCAAGGCTGTAATTGCACTCATGGCAAAAACCCCATTTACTGTCATAGTCTTGATGTCTGCTTGGATACCGGCGCCTCCACTGGAGTCTGAACCCGCAATGGTCAATGCTTTTTTCATTTCTGTCATAAAAATCTCCTTACATTGTTTTCTATAGCGATAAAAGGTGGTGCCCCCAATCTAACGCTTATTATTTTTACTTGCCTAGCAAGCTTGCCGATTTTCGGCAAGAATCTTCCTTTCTTAAAAATTTACAAAAAAATAAGACAAGCAAGGCCTGTCTTAATAAGCTCTCATAAGAGTGAGTAAAATTTGTACACATCCCTACGTTGGCATTACCCAAATCAGGTAAGGTCGAGGTTTATAACCTCCTCTCAGATCTTAGAAAGAACTCCCTTGTATACATCAATTGTAAAACTTATAGGAAATAATGTCAAGGAAAATTTTCCTATAATCCATTAGATTAATATCGAATAAAGACCTATTGAAGTTAGATGTAATTTATCTTATAATTAAGTTAATAGAAATCTAAGATAAAATTAAATATTAGATATAAATCTAAGAAAGGATATACAATGAAAACTAATTTCTATAATTTTAAGCTCATAGAACAGCCCTTACTTGTAAATGAAGCTGGTCTTATGGTTTACCTTTATACAGACTACCTAGCTGCAAAGAACAAAAACTTTATCTCTTTTGAGGAGTCTTATCCAGGTTTTAATTACTCCCAGGATATGAATTTAACCTCAATAGATACTGCTTTTTACAACAACAAGGCCTATACAGACTTTGTTAGAAGTGTAAAAAAGGAGTCCCTTCCCTATCTAGAAGAGTTTTTTCATGACCAGAATGAGGACATTTTAAATCTTTTTTACATATTTACAGAAAACGATGGAAATTATTTGCCTTTTATGGCAGGTGTTTTCCAAAATATCAATGTTAGCTCTATTAAAGAATTTTCCTATGAGATCTTTGACCTAGTCTTCAACCTAGCTTTTTTAAGATATATAGGTGTTGACATAGATGATCCAGAATTAAAGTCTACAACTATAAAAGAATGGTCAAAAAAAGCTTTAAAATCAGACTTTCTAAGCTTAATAGCTAGTCTACCCTACGGAGATAAGCTTTCTATGGCACTTTTAAGGTCTTTTTCCAACAAAAAATCAATCTATGATAGACTTTATCCTCTTTTAGAAAAAATTTGCCAGATTTTAGAAAATAATTTTTATAAAATCCAAAACGAATTCATGGACCATTTTAAAAAAATAAAAAAAGATAGCTACAAAAAGGTAAGTGAAGTAATAGACCAAGTTGGCTTAGCAAGTTTTTTAAGCAAAAGAGATGAGCCTTTTAACATCTATGGTCTAATCCTTGCTCCGAATATGACCATGATACAATTCATATCAGAAGATTATGATGATGCTTTCATCAAATTTGGAATTTATTCTAGCAAAGAATTTGTCAAAAAGGAAAATAAACTAAAACACCTAAGCCAATACCTCAAAATCCTAGGAGACCCAACAAGGATTGATATTCTAGATTTACTTAAGGAAAAGAATTACTATGCCAAAGAGCTTTCTGATAAACTTTATATAACACCTGCCACCTTATCTTATCACATAAGCCAGCTTCACGTATGCAGCTTTATTGGAGCATACATTGAGGGCAGGAAGACCTATTATTATTTAAGACGTCCTGGTTTTGAAAAAGTAATAGAAGAACTTACCGAATTTTCTAAGGACATAAGGGAGGAAAGAAATGCAAAAGAATCTTAAAAACCTAAAAGAAAACCTAGCCCAAAATCTAAATGACGAAGAGGTCATAAAATCATACTTAAGAGCGGATAAATTATCAAATTTTGACCTTCTAAAAATGGCCTATGAGCCTTTTAAGGACAATCTCAAAATAAAATTATCCCTCATAATTTACCCTATGACAGCAGGCCTAATACCTATAATTCAAGCCTTTATCATGTATTACCTAGTTGATCTCATAGAAAAAAACACCGAACTTAGGACCATGATTTTAACTATTATAGGCTACGCCCTAATAATTTTCATCTGCTCCATGGTTTCAAATCAAATAGAGCGTAGAACTTACCCAACTTATATGGGTACAAGGCTATCCACCTTCATCAAGGCTTCTGGTCCTATCATGGAAATGGACTACGGTCTTGGGGAAAATTCTCTCTTCATGGCCGAATTTTCCAGAGGTTTTGAACCTTTTTCTAACAATGTCCAGGGTCTAGAAGGAATTTACCACGATATGTATAAGCTTTTGGCAAATCTTATCTCCTTTGTGATAATATCAGTGATTATGGCAAAATTATCTCCCCTAATTTTTATCCTTGCTATAATTTCAATCCTAATCCAAATTGCGATTAGAACCTATACTGACAAATACAGGCATGCCCACATGGGAGAGCTTAACAAGGTTAGGAGAAAAACTGACGCCTATTACAAGGAAGCATCCGACTTTCGCTTTGCCAAGGATATTAGGGTATTTTCCTTCAAGGACAGGTTTATAGCAGGTTTTAGGCCCCTTGTGGCTGATGTAGTTAAAATTTCAAGGACCTTTATCAAGCCTGAGATGTATTTATCCCCTGTCCTTGCAGTCCTCCTCGTGGGAATCGAAGCTCTTTGCTTTTATTTCCTAACAGGGAAAATTTTAGCAGATCAAATAACCCTTAAAAACCTAACTTTAATCATCACTTCCGTGGCTATCTATAGCACCGTTATCTCAAATCTAGTGATGAATATTGCCCAAACCAGGTCAAATCTCCTCTATGTAAGCGATGGTTTTGATATGATTAGGGCGGATTTAAAGTCAAAGGCAGGTAAGGAAAAAATCACAGGTCCAATGGCCATAGAATTTAGAAATGTAAGCTTTTCCTATCCCTGCTCTTCCGTAAATGTATTAGAAAATCTGTCTTTTACTATCAAAGAAAAGGAAAAGGTCGCCATAGTTGGTGTAAATGGTGCAGGCAAGTCTACCATAGTTTCCCTAATTCTTGGTCTTTATAAGCCAACAGCAGGCGAAATTTTTATAAATGGTATAAATGCCAATGACCTTGACCTTAAGGAAAGATATGCCGCCTTTGCCACAGTCCTACAAAATGTAGAACCCCTTGCAGTTTCTATTGCAGAAAATGTAGCGGCTACTGATGAAAATATCGACAGAGAAAGAGTTATCGATTCTCTAAAAAAGGCAGGTTTAGGATATAAGCTCGACCAATTACCAAAGGGAATCGACACCCAGATGACTCGAAATATCCACGACGATGGGACACTTTTTTCTGGAGGAGAAAATCAGAAACTTGCCATAGCCAGAGCCCTTTATAAGAAGGAGGCTGGAGCATTAATAATGGATGAGCCAACAGCAGCCCTCGATGCCCTAGCAGAAGAAAAAATTTATAGGGACCTCGATGAAATCAGCAAAGACAAGACTCTAATTTTTATCTCCCACAGACTAGCATCTACCAGATTTTGTGACAAAATTATGCTCCTTGATGGAGGAAAGATTACTGAATATGGTACTCACGAAGAGCTTTTAAGGCAAAATGGTCTTTATAAGGAAATGTACGAATCCCAAAGAAAATACTATTTGGAGGAAAAGAATGAAAAATAAATTAAGAGCCCTCTGGCTTTTTGCAAAAATTACGGCAAAAAACGATCCTCTTTATATACCGGTAATTATCCTAAATGCCTTGGCACCTGCGGCAGCTACCATGATAAACGTCTTCGTGCCAATGATTTTTATTAATCAAATCACAGACCCGAGGCCAGGTTCTGACTTTATAAAAATTGTTCTCAGCTTAATTATTGGAAAAATTCTCCTAAAAAGTCTAGAAAGACTCCTAAGCCGAGAAGAATTTGTAAGACGCCAAGGGATTAATGATTACCTAACCTTTGAACTAGCCAAAAAAGCCATGGATTTGACCTATCAAAACATAGAAAATCCTCACACCCTAGACCTAAAGGAAAAGGCTAATGCTGCCATAAATATGGGAGCTATCCATAACTTGCTGTCATGCCTTAAGGATATAATAACAAGTGTGGCAACCATCATAGGAACTGCCCTTGTAATCATATCTTTCTCCCCTTACTTGGTCGCATTTTCAATATTTATTTCCCTCTTAATAATTTTTGTAAATGGAAAAGAAGCTGCCTACACCAGCAAATTTGACCTGGAGATTGTAAATGTAAACAGGAGATTCTCTTATTATTTCTCCCTCATGGCAAGTCCCCACTACCAAAAGGAAATTAGGGTTTTTGACCTAGGACCTCTTATGAAATCAAAAACCAAGGGATATCTAGATGAGATGATGGCTGGCTTTGAAGATAAATTTGCCTATGAAGCTAATATGGGCGCTCTAAAAATCTTTTTAGAATCAATTCTAAGGCTAATATCCTACACCTATGTAGCAATGAGGACCCTATCAGCAGCCTACGGGCCACAGATAAGTTTTGGTTCATTTTCTGCTATAATAGCTGCAAATGAAAACTTCATGACAGCCTTTCAGACCATGTTTTCTGAGCTAGCAGCCTTTATAATGAGCCTTGTCAACCTCGAGCCCCTCTATGATTTTTATATCCTAGATTCTGACAAGGAAGAAAATTTAAAAGAAGCTGGAGAATTTGAAAGCCTAGAATTTATTAATGTATCCTTCACTTATCCAGGATCTGATAGAAAGATTATTGATGATATATCTTTTAAAATCAATAAGGGCGAGAAAATCTCTATTGTAGGTGTAAATAACGCAGGAAAGACAACTATTGTTAAGCTTCTCCTAAGATTTTTTGATATCGATGCTGGAGAAATTTTATACAATGGAGTCAATATCAAAAATATCTCAAAGGCCTCCCTCTATGAGAAGATGAGCGGAGTTTTCCAAGATTTTTCAATCATGCCTTTTACAATCAAGGAAAATATTATTGGAAATATGGATTATGATGAGGAAAATGTTAGCGAAATTTTAAAGGAATTAGACCTGGACGAGAGGGTTAGAGCGCTTGAAAATGGCCTTGATACCTATCTAAACAAGGATATCTACGAAAATGCCACAGACCTATCCCTTGGCCAAAAGCAAAAACTTGCCATAGCCAGGGCCATCTACCACAAGCCAGAATTTATAATCCTAGATGAGCCAACAGCAAGCCTAGACCCATTAGCAGAAGCCCAGGTCTATGAACATTTTAACGAAATGACAAAAGATAAGACCGCAATTTTCATCTCCCATAGGATGAGCTCAACCAAGTTTACAGACAAAATCCTCCTTTTAGATGAGGGAAAAATCGCAGCCTACGACAGCCACGATAATCTCATGAAATACAAAAATAAATACTCCGACCTCTACAAGGCCCAGGCTAAGTATTTTGTATAAATTTACCCAAGCAAAAAGACCTAAATTCTAATTCTTAGGTCTTTTTTACATTCAATGATATTACGTTTTTAGGATTTTATACAATTACTAGTTTATCTATATCTTGGCCTTTAATGTAGGTGTCCATATAGGCCTTTCTTGTTTTATCGTAAAGGGCGAAGAGTTTTTCTTTTTCTTCTTTTTGGCTGTAGACCTTCCAGTATCCACAGCAGAGGTAGTTTTGGCCCTTGTTTGCGATAAAACCTTCCACATCTTCGTATGGGTAGCCTAAAAAGCATCCAATCTCATGGGGGAAATATCCTAATGATAGCTTTTTGATAACGCATGATAAGCATTTATCAAGAGATTCAACTTCATAGTCTAGGCTCTTTAGGAATATTTTTATCTGATCTTCAGCTAGGTAGGCTTGTAACTTATCTTTTCTATATACAAATATCAGTGAGCCCTTGTCATTTTTTGCTACCTGTCTAAAATATATATCAAATTTATTAAATCTCTTATTCCATTCCTTTAACAAGTCTATGATATATTCCCTGCTCTTGCCTGCAATTCTGAAGAGATTGGCAGGCTTGATGTTGGCTAGGACTTGGGTGCAGTGGCTAAGTAGATAGGACTCACCCATGACTTAAAGTGCTTTTGCTAGGCTTTCAGCAAGATTTCTGCAAGCTTCAAGATCTTCATCTTGTGGAGTATCATAAGCTATTAGACCATCTGCTACTAGGTTGATATTGTCATCTTGGCATCTAGATGTCCAGTTTTGCATCCATTCGCCATCTGCCCATTCGTATGAACCAAATAGGACTACTGGTTTATCAGCAAGTTTGTCTTCTACTGATTCAAACATTGGTTCAAATGAACCATCTTCTAGCTCTTCTGAACCCATAGCTGGGCAACCAAAGGCAAAGCCATCATAATTTGCTACATCATCAGCTGAGAAATTATCTGAAAAGATTTTTTCTGCTTCATGACCTAGGTCATTTAGTTTGGCTGTGATTTCATCTGCCATCATGTCTGTGTTACCTGTTCCTGACCAATATACTACTGCTACTTTACTCATTGTTTTTTCCTCCAAATTTTTAATATTTTTTAGTTACATTCTAACTATGTGTACCCTTTTTCTTTCGGGTAAGATTTATATTTGATATCATAATGATAATGATAACCTATATCATACTTTATTTAAAAAAATAAAGTTTAATCTGGATCATCACCTCGACATATTTATATACTATTTAAGTCTATCTTTATCGGATTCTTCCTGACTTAGTCTATCAGAATGAAATAGAAATTTGATTGTCAAGGGATGAGCCTTGTGAAGGCTTATGTGATATTGATAATTTTTATCAAAAGCCTTCCAAAAAAAATTAAGTATCCAGCCTAGACATCAGAAATTTAGCATAAGACTATTTATTAATTCCTTTAAGATTTGACTTTTCTTTTCTAGTCAATTTTAAAATTAACTATTATAGGCTTATATATTTTTCTTTATGCCTGGCATCTTTGTTGTATTTTCGTTTTTAATATTTTTAGCCTAGTCCTAGTGGCAACATGATTTGTGATCATTGTTGCTAGAACATCCTGAACAGCCTCCACAATCACCTGATGTTTTCTTGATAAATCTTGAGTAGATTATATAAGAACATGCTGCAAGTACTAAGATTAGGATAATCCATGATGGTAAATTCATTTTTCTTCCTTTCATTTATAAGCCCGCCCCCCTTAAAGGGGGCTGACTTAAATTTAAGCTTTTACTTGATTTATGATTTTAAACTTGAAAGTTTAGTTTAAGGACTTACTTTCAAGCTTCCCTTTAATCTAAGCTTTGGCTAATGATTCGTTGTAGGCTAAGTTTTTTCTAGAGCTTCCTTTTCTTACTACCATGTAGATGAAGAAGATTAGGGCTACTAGTCCAAGTACTGTTCCTATGCCAAATTTACCATAAGCTAAGAAGCTTGCTAGTTGATAGAAGATGAAGCTTACTATATAAGCAAAGCCCATTTGATAGCCTATAGTTATGGCTGTCCACTTATTATCATCCATTTCTGTCTTGATAGCACCTACTGCTGCAAAACATGGCATGCAGAGCATGTTAAATAGTAAGAATGAATAACCTGCTACAGGTGTTCCTATTGCGGCACCGAAGGCTTGGAGTAACTCAGGTGTATCTGATGAAACATCACTACCTAGACCTAAAACAACTCCCATTGTAGAAACTACGTTCTCTTTTGCTACGAAACCTGATATTGTTGCAACTGTTGATTGCCAGCTTCCAAAGCCTATTGGTCTAAAGATTACGCCGATTATGGAACCTAATACAGCTATGATTGATCCTTCTGAGTTTTCTTCAATTAAGTGTAATCTGAAGTCAAAGTGTGTTAAGAACCAAATTATAACAGCTGATATAAAGATTATTGTTCCAGCTCTCTTAACATAGGCCTTAGACTTATTATAAACATCAGTTAAAACTGATTTTACTCTTGGTGCGTGGTATGGAGGTAATTCCATAATAAATGGTGCTGGTTCATCTGCTAGTGCCTTAAATTTCTTTAGGATAATTCCTGAAAAGACAATTGAAGCTATACCAATCATATAGAACGAGAATGATACCAAGGCTTTGTTTTCTGGGAAAAATGCTCCTGCTATAAGGGCAATTACTGGTAATTTTGCTGAACAAGGCATGAAAGTAGATGTCATGATTGTAATCTTTCTATCTCTTTCATTTTCGATTGTTCTTGATGCTTGGACACCAGGTACACCACATCCTGTTGCAACCATGGCTGGGATAAATGATTTACCAGATAGACCAAATCTTCTAAAGAGTCTGTCCATGATGAAGGCTACCCTTGCCATATATCCTATATCTTCTAGGATTGATAATAGGGCAAATAGAACCATCATTTGTGGTAAGAATCCAAGTACTGCTCCCACACCTGCAAGAGCTCCATCTGTTATCAATGATTGAATAACTGGGTTTACATTAGCGCCTTCCATCCAAGCTCCAACTGCTGGTATTAGGTTATCTTCAAAGAAACCATTTACTAAATCTGTGCCCATGGTTCCTGGTGAATGTTCATAAACTGCACCGAAAAATACCAAAAACATTACTAGGGCAAAGATTGGTAGACCTAAGATTCTATTGGTTACAATCTTATCAACCTTATCTGTTAAGCTTACCTTTGGTGGAGCCTTTACTAGGACATCGCTTGAAAGATTAGCTAAGCTTTCATATCTAGCTGTGGTGATGATTGATTCAGCATCATCTTCTAGTTCTTTTTCCAGCTTATTTCTAGCCTGATCTACCTTAGTTTTTAGCTCTTCTGTCAATTTGATATGGCCAAGTGATTCTTCGTCATTTTCGAAGGCCTTGATTGAATAATATCTAGATAAATCTTCGCCAACTATTGGCTTTAAGTCAGCTTCAATTGGTTTAAGGGCTTCTTCTAGGTCAGAATCAAAGAGCATTTCTTTTGGTTTTTGACCATCTTTTGCAACTTCTAATATTTTTGCTATCAATTTATCAACACCCTTTTCCCTAGCTGCTATAGTTTCAACTATTGGAATATTTAGTTTTTCTTCTAGGGCCTTGATGTCAATCTTATCTCCCTTTGATTTAACTATATCCATCATGTTTAGGGATATAACCATTGGGATTTCAAGCTCTGCTAGTTGGCTTGTAAGGTAGAGGTTTCTAACTAGGTTTGAACCATCTACTAGATTTACTATTAGGTCAGGTCTTTCATTTATAAGATATTCTCTTGAAACAACTTCTTCCATTGTATATGGAGAAAGTGAATAAATACCTGGCAAGTCTTCTATTATTACATCTTTGTGGCCTTTTAATACGCCTCCTTTTTTATCAACAGTAACCCCTGGCCAGTTACCTACCCTTTGATTTGAGCCTGTTAGGGCATTAAATAGGGTGGTCTTACCTGAGTTTGGGTTACCAGCAAGTGCTATTCTTATACTCATATCTTTTCCACTCTTATATTCTTTGCATCTTCTTTTCTAATACTTAGTTCATAACCTCTAAGGTTAATTTGTATAGGATCTCCTAGTGGAGCAAGTTTTCTTACAAAAATTTCTGTGTTTTTTGTAATTCCCATATCCATGATTCTTCTTTTTGTAGGGCCATCGCCCTCAAGTTTTACAACTTTTACAGTATCCCCTACTGGCACTTCATTTAAAAATGGCATTAGGCTGCTACCTCCTTAACAATTATCTTACTAGCTAATTCTTTATTAAGGGCAAATCTATTATCATCAATAGTAAATATGTAGTTGACCCCATCAAAATTCAAAAGCTTAATTATTCTACCTTTAGCAAAACCTAGGTTATTTAGGTGTTTTATGATCTTTTCATCGCCCTTAAGTTTGATTACTTCGACAGTATCACCTATGCTATAAAATGTAATAGGCATAATCTCTCCTCTATAATTTTAGTTTTATTGCAATATTTTTAAAATCAGGATGTCATATCCTTGTACTATTAATATATCATAGCCGATAATGAATATCAATACTACTTACTAGAAATGTTTGATATAAATTATCAATCTCATTCACACAGCTAACAGGAAAACCTTATTTATTAAATTTTATCTAATTTTTTTTAAAAATGTTATAATAGAAGAAATAAAACTAAGTGAAATTTATAGGAAAGAGGTTATATGTATTTTTTTGTTAATGATTATAATTCTATCTGCTATCCAGAAATCTTGGATGCTTTAAAAGAATCTATAGATGAGAAAAATCTTGGCTATGGCTTTGACTATCACTCTGATAAGGCCAAGACCCTTATTAAAAAAGCTTTAGGGGATGAGGATGTTGATATTTACTTTCTTCCTGGAGGGACCCCTACCAATATCATTGGAGCGACTGCTGGCATGCGCCAACAAGATTCTATTCTTTCTGCCACTACCGGCCATATAGAGGGCCATGAAGCAGGGTCAATTGAGGCTACAGGTCTTAAAATCGAGCTTATAGAGTCAGTAGATGGGAAAATTAATCTTGAAAATCTAAAAAAGGCCTACGCATCTTTTAATACAGAATATGTTACAGTTCCTAAAAAGGTCTATATTTCAAATACTACAGAGCTTGGAACAGTCTATAAGAAAAAAGAAATAGAAGAAATCTATGATTTTTGTAAGGAAAATGGTCTTTATCTCTTTATAGATGGGGCTAGGATGGCGGCAGCCCTTGCAAGTGATCATTGCGACTACAGCCTAAAAGACTTGACTAGAATGTGTGATATCTTTTATCTAGGAGGAACCAAGGCTGGTCTTCTCTTTGGCGAGGCCTTGATTGTAAAAAATAAAGACCTTAAAAAAGATTTGATCAACCTTATCAAGCAAAAGGGAAGTCTCTTAGCCAAGGGTTTTGTTCAAGGAATTATGTGGGAGAGGGTCTTTTCTGAAGATGACTTTTACCTAAGGGGCAGCAAGGTCGCCTTTGAGATGTCAAAACTTCTCGCATCTGGCCTTGTAGAAAAAGGCTATGACCTTGCCTATCCATTTGAGTCCAACCAAGTTTTCCTTAGGGTTTCTGCTAACCAGTATGAAAAAATGGCAAAGTTTGCTTACTTTGAAATTATGTCTGAAGAAGATGATGAAAAAGTAATCAGACTTGTAACTACCTTTAGGACCAGCAAGGAAGATGTGGAAGGCTTCCTGGAAAAATTATAAAATTCATAAAAAAATCCATGACTTTTGGTTTTATTCCAAAAATCATGGATTTTTTAATTCCTATCTCTAACATCGCCCCTATCGGTTACTATCTGATAGCCAAAGCTAGCTATTTCCTTTTCGAGGGCCTTTTTGGCTTCCGCTGCTTCAAGGCCTGTATTTAATTTATTGTCATAAAGATTGTAAGACTTTTTGGCCTTTGCTGGAGATAGGTTTGGCATGAGGACATTGGCCCCTGCCTTAAGGCCTAGCTCTCTGCCCTTAGGATTTATGGTGCCTAGGGCTGTAGTTGCTGGTATTAGGGCGTAGGGGAAGACTATCCTTAGGATTGCTACCATCCTCAAGGTCTTTGTGAAAGACCCATCCTTAAAGTCCTTAAAGGGTGTATCGTGACTTACCAAAAATGGTCCAATTCCTACCATATCTGGCTCTAAATCTTCTAAAAATCTGATATCTCTTATCAAATCATCTGTAGTCTGGTAGGGACTATCAACCATGAATCCTCCCCCAACTTGATAGCCTATTTTTTTAAGATTATGAAGGCATTCTTGCCTATGCGCTAAGCTCATCTCTTTAGGGTGGATTTTGGCATAGTGGTCTGGATTTGATGTTTCCTGTCTTAGAAGATACCTATCAGCTCCCGCATCGTAAAAGGCCTTGTAGTCTTCATAGGATCTTTCGCCTAGAGATAGGGTTATAGCTGTATCTGGATATTTATTTTTAATTTCTCTTATAGCATCCACAACGAAATCTCTGCTGAAGCTAGGGTCTTCTCCTCCTTGCATGACAAAGGTCCTAAAACCAAGCCCATAGCCAAAATCAGCCGATCTTAGGATTTCGTCTTTGGCAAGCCTGTAGCGGTTGACATGATCATTTGATCTTCTTATCCCGCAATAATAACAATTATTTTTGCAGATGTTTGACACCTCAATAAGGCCTCTGATATAGACCTTGTCGCCGTAATTTGCCCTTCTGATCTCATCAGCCCTTTCCATCAGGCTTTCAGTCATGGATTCGTCTTCTATATATTTTTTGAGTTTGTCATATGGAATATGGTTGATTTTTCTTTTTGTCATAAGTCCTCATAAAAAAAATTGAGGAGGTCATGCGACCTCCCTGGGTTGATAAAATAAATTCATTTATAATATACTCAAATATACATATTTTGCAATATTATTTTTGATCTTTGAATAAATTATAGGGAAATTTGTAAGACCTTCTCCTAGGCACATAGGATCCTATTTCCTTGCTAAGGATTTTTGCCAAATCTTTCTGCCAATTATCTATTATATTGCTAATTTCTGAATTCCTAGATTCTACTTCGACGTCATTTTTATCAGCAAGGCTTGAATATTCATTTTTAATATAATGATCCACAACAATTACAAGCTTTTCATAGAGAGTCTCCTCTCTTTTCTCAAGAAATTTGCCTATAAAATCTAAGTCAAATTCAGATACATTTTTCTCTCCATTATAAGAATCAATGCTATCTGTGACAAAGCCATATCCTAGGGCTATACGGGCGGGTAAAAAGTATGATTCACTTCTTAAAAACCTGTATCCTTCCAATAAATGAGCCATATTGTTATAGCCAAGGCCCTTACCAATATTATAAAGACTCCCACAAGCAAGTGCTATATCTGGGTCAAGGCCAATCTCTTTTGCAATTTTTTCGCAAGTTTTGCCAACTAAGTGGGAATGGATTATCCATTTTGTGGGATTTGTGGCAAAGGCCTCATCCATTATGGACCTTATCTTATCCTTGTTTGGAATATTTCCAAAATTTTCCTTATACATATCTAATCACTCCGTAGCTATGGTTAGTATTTTCTGAATCTATAGAAAAGTCTACTTCATTTTCAGTATTTCTATAAGATAGGCTGATTTCTTTTTGGTCTTTTATTTCATTTTTGTAAATTATTTTTATATAAGAAATCCTATCTTCCCTATTTTTTTCAATCTCTTTTAGAAAATCAAAATAAATACCATTATTGACATGACCATTTTCATCAAAATCTGCCTGCCTAATTATAATTTGTTTTGAATTTACAAAATCACTTTGCCTTTTAAAATCTTTGCCAGCATAGATTAGCTTTTCTTCCCCGTAGGCTTTTTGAATGTTTTCATCTATCGGGATTAGTTTTCCTTTAAGCCTGTCAAATAGGATAAGTTTGGCACAGGCCCTTGCTATTTCTTTTCCATCTTTTTTGACAAGGAAATTTCTATAGGCATAAAATCTTTTTATCTGGGTAGGAATAGATGTAATTTCTATAACATCATCTACCTTTATATGCTCATCAATTTCTATATCCCAAGAATAAACCAGCCAGGCCTTGCCTTTCATATCTAGATCTTTCTCAACCTTAGCAGATTGGATAAAGGATACATCAAACATAAGGCCTGTCAAATTTTTAAAACTTAGAAAAGCTTCTTTGTTGCAAAGCATGGATCCTATCCTATAGGTCATTGTCTCTTTCATACTTACCCCTTTAAAAAAAGGACAGATAACTGCCCTATTTTTTGTTTCCTATTTCTTTTACAAGTTCTGTTAGAGCCTTTAGGAATTGATTATCTTTGGTAAAATCATTTTCGTTTAGGTCTAAATTTGGGTTTTTATTTTCTACTTCTACATCAGGTTTAACACCAATTTTGTTGATTTTTTCGCCATTTGGTGTCTTGTATTCGCTAATTGTAATCTTTGCACCAGCGCCATTATCTAGTGGGAATATCTTTTGAACTACTCCCTTACCAAATGATTTTTCTCCAACTATCTTAGCCCTTCCCCTATCTTTAAAGGCACCTGCTAGGATTTCTGAAGCTGAAGCTGAGTTTTCGTTTATTAGGGTAACCATTGGAATATCGTCAAATTCTTTATCTGACTTCTCGCTTACGACATTGCCATCCTTATCTTCTGTGGTTACTACTACTCCCTCATCAAGGAAGGTATCTGCTATATTTAGGCAAACATCTAAGGCACCACCCGGATTATTTCTTAAATCTAAGATAAGTCCTTGGATTCCTTCATTTTTAAGCTTGGCATATTGGTCTTTGAAATCATCCCAAGTTACATCGTCAAAGGCAGTTAATCTCAAGTAGCCAATCTTTGTTCCCTTTAAATCTAGGGTTTGAGACTTGACTGTATCTACTTTCACATCACGTCTTTCAACTTCGACATCTATTTCCTCGCCCTTTGGATTTTCTTCACTTACTCTTAAAAGCTTAAGCTTCACCTTTGAGCCAGCTTCACCTCTAATTAGGGCAACAGCCTCTTCAAGTTCACTACCTGCGAAGTCTTTGCCTTCGACAGCTTTTATAAAATCACCCGATTTTAAGCCAGCTTCCTCAGCAGGAGAGCCTTCAAAGACTTGGATAACCTTGATAAGACCTTCTTTAGAATTGGACACGCTTATACCGATACCCTTGTATCTACCATCTAGATTTTCCATAAGCTTAGAAAACTCTTCTTTTGGATAATAAGCAGTGTAAGGATCGCCTAGGTTTGCAAACATGCCCTTTAGGCTGCCTTCATAGAGCTTGTTCTCATCATAATCAAAAAGGAAATTTCTATCAAGCAATTCCTTAAGGGAAGCCATCTCACTTGTCAATTGGTTTGATTTTATACTTCCCTTGCCGCCTATATCCATATTTGTTCCTAGCATAAATCCTGCAAAGCCAATGCCTGCTATAAGGCAAAGGCTTAAGATAAATTTACCTATTTTTTTCATAATTTTTCCTTTCTAATAGGACCTTCCTATTTACTAATAATAATATTATATCACAAAAGCCTTAGCTAGCACTAATAATTTGCTAAGAAAAAAGCCAGGATGTGCCTGGCATATAATTTTCTATTTCCAATAATCTAGTTTGCTTTCATCAAGGCCTATATTTTTTGCCATAAATACTGGTTCTTGGCCCTTTTTTCTTTGGTCTATATAATCATTTAAGGCTTTTATAGATATACCGCCTAAAAGCAAGATTGAAGATATATTGATTATTGTCATAATTCCCATAAGTAGGTCAGCAAAATTCCAAACAAATTTCATTTCCATGCCGGCTCCCACAAAAATAACAAGGCTTGCTATAAGTCTAAAGCAAATCATCACATACTTATTTGGTGTCTTCTTAAATAAATATGAAAGACAAGAATCACAATAGTAAAGATTGCCCAGAAGAGTTGTAAAGGCAAAGAGAGCAAGGGATACTGTTATAAAAATATTGCCGTAAGATCCAAATACTGTTTCTAGGGATTTTTGTACTAGTGGTGAACCAGCAAGTTCTTCTGTTGGGACAATACCTGAAACAAGAGACATAAAGGCTGTAGCTGTACAAATTACAATGGTATCAAGAAATACAGAAATCATCTGTACAAGTCCTTGCTTTACAGGATGGCTTACTACAGCGCTTGCTGCAGCATTTGGAGCTGAACCCATACCAGCTTCATTTGAATAAAGACCTCTCTTAATTCCCTCTACTAGGGCAGATCCTGCCACCCCACCAAAGATTGCCTTGAAGTTAAAGGCATCATCTATGATTAATTTAAACATGGCTGGGATGTTTGAAAAATTAATTACAATCATGACAAGTGACATCAATACATAAATTAGACCCATAAAAGGAACTATAAAGGATGTAAACTTGATAATCCTCTTGCCACCACCGAGGATGCAGTAGCCAGCAACTAGGGCTAAAACTGCCCCTATAATCCATGGAGTAGTATTTTTATCATAAAAACTGTAGACCCTAAATGAGTCTTGGAGGTTAAAGGATGCAAGCATATTAAAGCCCAAAGCATAGGTTAAAATCAAGGCTATAGCAAAAATTACTCCTAGCTTTCTAGAACCAAGACCCTTTTCTATATAATAGGATGGTCCACCGTAAGAAGTTCCATCATCAGACCTTCTCTTATAAATTTGGGCAAGGGTTGATTCGATAAAGGCTGAGGCCCCACCGATTATAGCTATAATCCACATCCAAAATACAGCACCAGGACCACCAAGGCAGATGGCATTGGCAACCCCTACAATGTTTCCCGTACCTACACGAGAAGCTGTGGAGACCATAAGGGCTTGAAAGCTTGATACGTCATCATCACTTTCTGGTTTTTCTACAATTACCTTAAAGGCATCGCCAAGAAGCCTAAATTGGATAAAGCCACTCCTAAAGGTAAAATAAAGTCCAGTTGCTAATAAAATTATAATCAGGATTGGATAGTACAAATATCCGTTGATTGTCGATATAAAGTTATCAATAAAACTCATAAGATTCCTTTCAAATTCAAACCAATTTCAAATTGATTTTTAGGTCGTTCGTTCACTAATCTACTATAGTGAAGTAATTCTTTTTTATTTTACTTTTCTATGAATAATAAGTCAAGATTGTTGATGGATGTGCTTTTTGCAAATTAAGGCAAGTTTGATTAATAGATATTTATAGCAAATTCGATAACAAAATAATTTAATATATATGAAAATATTTGAATAATAAAAACAGGATGACTTATATTATTATAAAGCTATCCTGTCTTTGGTATTTTCTTTTGAAATTTTATAAACTTACCCTTATTCTCTTTGCAAATCTTCTTAGGGTGTATATGAATCCTAAACTTCCTAATATCGCTCCAATAAGTGTTGCGATTTTACTTATTCTTACAAGCTTATCGCCCTTTTCATCTTGGTTTTGGCTTGCCTTTAGGCTGCCATCTGAAAGTTTGAATTCCTCAGCTGGTCCTGACTCATCTCTTATAGCATTTACAAGGAGTCTATCAGGTCTAGGTGGCAAGAATGGTGAACATGTCAAAAGGGTTATCATGTCCATATCCTCTCTTGGGGCTAATTTATCCCAATCATAAGGTCCTATAACTTCCTTATCACTTACCACATATCTCATTGTTTGATTAGCTCTTTCGATGTAGATGTAGTCACCTTGTTCTAGCTCATCTACATACAAAAACATAGTATCACCCCACCAGCCCCTATGTCCTGCTATGGCGCATCTTGTGCCCTTGCCACCTACTGGTATGGCTGTACCTGCTACCTGGGCTACTCCCCTTGAAATATGCTCTTTTGTGGCATCTAAATATAGGGGAAGATACTTATCAAGTTTTGGTATAGATAGGTAGGCAAAAGGTGTGTTGGTCTTTGTGAACATATCATAGCCATTTTCATAATCATCTGTTGTAAAAGGGTCTTGAACGCTCATATCAGAATTCTTGATTATTTCATTGTAGGCTAGGGCCTTTTTGTTTTCTTCATCGATTTTTTCCTGACTCTTTGCTTCCTCTTGCTTTTCAAAAGATTTTTTTGCAGAAGATGCGCTTATATCGTGGTATGACCTGAGTATTAGGGGACTAGTTAAGAGGACTAGCCCAACTAAAATAAGGATATATCCCAAAAATGATTTTTTAGTTAGTTTTATTTCTTTCTTCAATTTCTCTAAGCTCCTTACTTAAGTGGTCTGTTTTCTTCTTTTCTCTAAAGAGGGTTAGGGTTAGGACAAGTATTATAGGAATCATTACTAAAACCATCCTAAAGAAGTCAATCCTGGCCCTAGGTGTATTGGCTATACCATCATCAATAGCTGCCTGATAAGGAATCCTCTCTCCCCTTACTAAAAGTCTGTGGGAGTTGATCATATATGGTGTACAGGTTAAAAGTGTCGCATAATCATGACCTTCCACTACTAGGACCGGCTCAAAATTAGATGGCTCTACAACTTGTATTTTATCTACCTTATAGGCGATGGTTTCTTTGATATTTGTGATATAAAATACATCTCCATAGGACATCTGGTCTAGATTTCTAAAAAGCTTGGCATTAGGCAGGCCCCTGTGGGCGGTGATGACTGTGTGGGTTGACTTACCACCGATTGGAAGGGAAGTCCCCTCCAAGTGGCCTGCACCTTTTTGCAAAACATCATCAGATGATCCAGCACGAATAGGAATATCCACACCGATTTTGGGGATATTTATATGACCTACCATCTCTTCTACCTCTAGCATCCTGGCATAGTCTGCCCTTGCAGCCTTTTCTATATCGGTATAAGGATCGGCAAGCCTAGATGGGTCTAGGGTTTTGTTATAGGCCTCTGCAAGTGCCATCCTCTTATCCAGATCTTCTGGTGGAAGGGCTTTGGCAGCCTTAACGAAGGTTATAACCTCATCTTCCTTTTGAATTTCATAATATTTTTGACTTATAAGAGGATAGGAGAAGATCAAGAGCCCCAAAAGAAAGATGCCTATAAACATGAGTCTATTGGGCTTTTTCTTATTAGGATTAGTCATCATAGTCTCCATCATCTGCCGCTAGATTATCAAAGAGGTCTCCCTGACTTTTTGCCTTTGGTTTAACTATTGTAAGGCCCTTCTTAGAAATCTCTGCGATCTTTTTAAAGTACTTCTTGTTATCCCTTCTTAGCTTAAGGATTAAAATTATAAGGATTAGGATAAGGATAAGTGAAGCAAAGAAGAGGATTCTAAATATCCAGTTATTTCTGCTTTCTCTGATTAATTCTTCATCGACTGCTGGTACATAAGGCACCCTGTGGCCCCTAACAATAAGCCTGTGGGTGTTGATCATGATTGGCGTACAGGTTAAAAGTGTCGCATAATCATGGCCTGGACTTATGAGAAGGTCATCAAAGTTTGATGGCTCTATGACCTTGATTTGATCTACCTGATAGGCAATTATTCCCTCTATATTTTCTATGTAGAACTTATCACCTATCTCAAGCTGGTTAAGATGGGTAAAGAGGGTGGCTTCTGGAAGACCTGAGTGGGCTGTAAGGACTGTGTGGGTGGAGTTACCACCGATA
The DNA here is from genome assembly GCF_026131715.1 of Anaerococcus sp. NML200537. Lineage (NCBI taxonomy): Bacteria > Bacillati > Bacillota > Tissierellia > Tissierellales > Peptoniphilaceae > Anaerococcus > Anaerococcus sp. NML200537. The sequence continues at coordinate 30,406 of NZ_JAMXSL010000026.1, forward strand.
GGAAGGGAAGTACCTTCCAAATGGCCTACGCCCTTTTGGAGGATATCCTCGCTAGTACCTGCATAGATAGGGAGTTTTTGATTAATCTTTGGTATATCAACAGTACCAATCATCTCCTCTACTTCCAGCATCCTAGCATATTCCTTGCGGCCTTCTTCTTGTTTCTTACGGCTATAAGGATCTGATGCAATCTTGCCTGACAAGGACTCGTTGAAGGCCTTGGCAAGGTTGATACGCCTGTCTATTTCCTTAGTATCAAGCTTTTTGGCCCCTTCTGAGAAGGTTGAAACCTGCTCATTAGATTCTATACGATAATAAAGCCTAGAAATAAGCGGATACATCATAACCATAAAGCCTAGTAAGAAGATAAGCCTAAATATCCATTTGCCTTTTTTGGATTTTTTCTTATTTACTTTTTTTGCTTTTTTGTCTTTTTTCGCCATTGTTTTTCCATTCATAAAAGAGGGGCGTAAGCCATCTGACTTAGAGCCCCTCTAATAGATTATAAAGAAGATTACTCTTAAGTAAATCTACTATGCTATTCTAGGTTTTTCTGCTGACCTGACTAATTTTACACCAGTTATTAAGAGTATTAGGCCAATAACAGCCATAATCAAAATTCTAATATCACCAGTCTTAACAATAGGTCCTCTTATAATCTTAGTCACACCTGTAGGTGTGTAATCTGTTGTAACTGTGTTTTGTCTTGTTATTTTTGTGGTTGGTTTTTCAGTTGTGATTGTAACATTTGGATAATTTTTGATAAATATTGCCGCTTGCGAATCACTTCCAGCCTTGATAGTAAACTTGATAGGTTGACTTTCTGGATTAAATCCTGTAGGTGCCTTTACCTCTCTTAGGGCATAGTCGCCATATTCAAGGTCGTTTACAGAAAATTCTCCCTTATCATTTGAAGTTACCTGATAATTTTTACCATCTCTTTGGACAGTAATATATTCTCCATTAACAATCTTTTGTACTTGGAAAACAGCTCCCCCAAGTCTCTTGGCCTTGTCGGTGTTATCAGTTTTCACAAATTTATAACCACCTTTTGTAACTACGACATCAGAATGTATCTTAGCATTTGTTATAGTTAAATAAGGTTGATTATCTTTTTCTTTTGTAGTCATCTTACCATCTTTATAGGTAAATTCATACTTTTTGTCTGTGTCGGCCTTATATCCTTCAGGAGCCTTTGTCTCTTTGAAATAATATTCGCCATCTGGTAGGCCTTCTACAAAGATAGAACCTTGGCCACCTGTGCTTACTAATTCTAAGTCACCTTTTTCGTCATAGGTATATTCACCCTTGGCATTTAGCTTAAATTTTACAGGACTATTATCCTTTTTAAACAATTTAAACTCAGCACCATTTAAGTATGCACCTGACTTGTCATCTACTTTTTTAAGTAGTGGGTATCTTTTGTTTTTAACTTTCACTTCTCCTGAACCAGGTTTAAAGGTGTCTGAAACTTTTCCAATATTATCCTTATTTTCATAGCCTGCTGGAGGAGTTACTTCTTCAAAGAAAAATTCACCTTCTGGTAAGTTTTCTACAGTCAAACTTCCATTATCCCATGTTGTTAATACACTCTCAAGATTAGAAGTTGGATCATAAGTATAGGATCCTTTTGCTATTTCTTTGACAGCAATAGGAGTTTTTTTATCCCCATCCTTTTTATAAAGTTTAAATTCTGCCTTATTTAATTTCGTATTAGGGTTATCTTGGTCAACCTTGATTAAAGTTATTGAAGTTTCTGGATTTTTAACAGTTTTTTTCATGTTTACTATCATAAGGCCGTCTTCAACAGTATTTGCTGAGACTTCTTCAATTGTTGTTATTAATTTTTGGTCATATTTATCTTTTGATTCGTCTGTTTCCTTTATGAGATAAAAACCAGGCTCTAGATTTTCTAATACAATTTTTTCAAAGGTTCTTTCCTTATCAAACTTGTCTTTGCTTAAAGTTTCGACAAGTTTACCATCATCATAAATTAAAGATTTATTGGATAAGATTCCTTCGCTTTTTAGCTCTTTTTCAACCTCTACCATAGGTAAGGCATGAAGTCTCTTTGCTACTTCCAAGTGATCTCTTTTTTCATAATCTTTTGGCAATTTAAAATATTTAACTTGTCTAGCATTTGCTTTTATGTCTTCTGTGTCGGATTTTCTATCATCAACATGGCTTATGTTTAGCTCTACCCTGTACTTTCCACCACTTTCTGCTGGATTTGGCTTAGCTTCAGTTGATTTAGCAAAACTTTTTATACTAGGAATAAATATACTAAGTACCATAATCAAAGGCAAAACTAGTCCTAGAATTTTATCTTTTACTATCTTTTTCATTCTTCCTCCTAGAATATAATCAGGCCTTTACTTCTTAATTCTTGCAATATATACTTACTTGGCCTTTTTAAGGAAATCTATATAAGAGTTTCTTATATATAAT
>NZ_JAMXSL010000027.1:0-32164 GCF_026131715.1 Anaerococcus sp. NML200537
ACTTTCATTAACACCAATTTTAAAAGAATGATATTAAAAATAAATAAGTTCTCGAAATTATATTCTAATTTATAAACAATGAATTTTTACAAAAAAGACCAATAAAGGATTATAAAATCCGGTATTAGTCTTTAGCATTAATTTATTTCACAAATATACAAAGCCAAATAGTTTTATACTGACTTACTACCCTATGGATTTTGTGGGGTGGGATTTCTAAGATGTCGCCTTCTTTTAATTCGACGATTTTTCCTTCTATTTCAAGCGTCGCCCTTCCCTTTTCGATTTTTACTATTTCGAGCTCTTCCTGATCATAATAGTCTGTAACTTGGTCAAGGGAGCTAGTTCTTAGGATTTTTATTTTATCATTTCCAAAGATTAGGTCTTCTATTTCTTTATCTTTATCGAAGTTTATATTTTCGTAGATGTTGTAGATTTTCATATTTCTCCTTAAAAAAAGCAGCTCTTAACAAGCTGCTGATTTTTTCTTTAATCCCATTAGGAGTGTCCCGATTGCAAGTCCATAGGCTAGGCCCTTGGCTAGGTCTGGGATATTTGGATTTTGGTTTAATACTAAGGCCAGGATAAAAAATGCAAGTCCTGCTCTTGTTGGGTTTTGGATTTTTTTCATTCTGTCATCCTTTCAAATTCTATGGAGAATTTCTTGAGGATTTTCTTCTCTAGTCTTGATACAGTCATCTGGCTTATATCCAAGCTTTCTGCTATGTCTACCTGGGTTCTGCCTTCGTAGTATCTAAGCTCTAGGATTTGCTTTTCTAGGTCGGTGAGCCTTTCTTTTGACTTGTCTATCATATCTTTTAGCTCGATTGAGTCGAAGTTTTTATCTTCTTCGCCGACTATATCTGCTAGGTCTATGGCATTTTCTCCCTTTTGAACCTGGTATTTCATGTCCAAGGATTGAGGAGTGTAGACCTTGCTTGCTTCCATGGTTTCTAGGATTGTTTCCTCATCTTCTCCTAGATAATCGGCTATGTCCTTACTTGTTGGAACTCTTTGAAGCTCTTGGGTTAGAGTTTTTTTTGCTGTATTTATCTTTTTGTAGAGGTTTTGGATGCGTCTTGGCACCCTTATTACCCAGCCCTTGTCCCTAAAATATCTCTTTAGTTCACCCATGATTGTTGGGGTGGCAAAGGATGAGAAGGCATAGCCCTTTGATGGGTCGAACCTATCTACAGCATTGATTAGGCCTAGGCTTGCTACCTGGTAGAGGTCGTCTTTTTCTATGCCCTTGCCTACATATTTATTTGATAGGATATCGACTATATACATGTGCTCTTCTATGAGCTCATCTCTTAGCTTTTTATCCCTAGTTTTTGCAAATTCTTCAAATTTCTGATTGATTTCATCCTTACGGTCTTGGCTTTCCTTAGTCATAAGTCTTCCTCATGCTTATTTTTAGGAAATCTTCTCCTGTTTCAAGGTCATCTGCTAGGGCCTTTAGAATGGCATCTCTCATTGATATTGCCTTTGGATCAGCTGTCTTATCCTTGCCCCTCACTTCTATTGATAGGATATCTTCTTCTACTAGAAAGTCTATTTGTACATCTTCTTCTGTTATTTTGTAGTTTATGGCCTCGCTTACTAGGACTTTGAGGTCTTCGATTTGTTCTATATCAAAGTCAAGATCTGAGCCAAGACCTGCCACAAATAGCCTTACAGCTTTGAGATAGAGGCTATTTTGTGGTAGTTTTATGCTTATTTTTTCCATGTCTACTCCATATTGAAGACTTCTGTTAGGTCTGTTATTTTAAAGAGCTTGTAGATGTTTTCTTTTGGGTTTGTTATTGTGGTTTTATGGCCCTTTTCATTTACAAGCTTGTATATTTTCATAAATTGGCCTAGGCCTGTTGAATCTAGGTAGTCTAGCTTTTCTAGGTCTATGCTTAGGTCCTTGTCTATGTCCCTTAGGTTTTCTTCTATGAAGTCTCTGAATTTTTCTTCAGAGTAGACATCTAGGTCACCTTCAACTTTTAATAATAAGTGGTCGTCTTTGTCAATAATAAAGCTTTGAAACATTTTATTCCTCTTCTTCTAGTGTATTGTCATATTTAGTTACTGAAACAATCTTATCCTTATCATTGGCTAGATTTTTAAGTTTTACACCTACGGTATTTCTACCTGTTGTAGATATATCTCTTACACTTAGTCTAATCATATCACCTGTTAGAGATACCATCATTATGTCAGTATCTAAATCTACTGCCAAGCTGTCTACTAATTGACCTGTCTTTTCGGTTATCTTGTGGCATCTGACACCTTTTCCGCCCCTGTTTTGGTTTTTGAAATTAGTGAAGGAGGTCTTCTTACCGTAACCATTTTCTGTTACTACTAGAAGATAGGTTTCATCTCCTTTGATATTCATTGATACTACTTCATCACCCTTATCAAGCTTGATTGCCCTTACTCCTGCTGCCGCTCTTCCCATGCTTCTAACATCTTTGGTGTTAAATTGGATGGTCATACCGTTTTTAGTTGAGATAATTAGTTCTTCGTCTTTTTCAATTTGTCTTACTGATATTAGCTTATCGTCTTCCTTGAGGGATATGGCTATGATACCATTTCTTCTAATCTTAGTGAAGTTTTCTGCTTCAGTTTTCTTAATCTGACCGTTTTTTGTTTGAAGAACCATTTGGCTATCCTTGCTTAATTCAGATAGGGTCACCATTTCGGTAATTTTCTCGCCACTTTCCAGGTTTAGGATGTTGATTATCGCTTGACCCCTGGATGTACGGCTACCTTCTGGAATCTTGTAGGCTTCTAGAGAATAAACCTTGCCCATGGATGTGAAGAATAAGAGGTCTTCGTGGGTGTTGGTTGTGATTATCTTTTTGATGAAGTCGCCTTCTTTGGTATTGCCTGCTGCAATTCCCTTGCCTCCCCTATTTTGTACCTTGTAGGTGTCGATAGGAAGTCTCTTGATGTAGCCTTCCTTGGTTAGGGTTATTAGGATATCTTCTTCTTCAATTAGCTCTGTTATATCCATCTCTCCCTCATCTGGGACGATTTTACTCCTTCTATCATCGGCATATTTTTCTTTGATTTCTGTCATTTCGTCGATGATTAGGTTGATTAGGGTTTCTTCAGAGTTTAGGATTGAAAGTAGGTATTCAATTGTTCTTTCTAGCTCGTCATTTTCTGCATTTAGCTTTTCAATTTCTAGTCCTGATAGACGTTTTAATTGCATGTCTAGGATGGCTTGAGATTGAACATCGGTTAGCTTGAATTTGTCATAGAAGATTTTCTTAATTTGGTCATTGTCATAGGATGATCTGATTATCTTGATTATCTCATCTATGTGGTCAATGGCTATTATAAGACCTTCTACTATGTGCTTACGGTCCCTGGCCTTTGATAGGTCAAATGTGGTCCTACGGGTTACGACTTCCTTTTGGTGGTCTACGTAATATTCGATTAATTCTTTTAGATTTAGAATCTTTGGCTCGCCTCCAACTAGGGCTAGGTTTATGATACCGAAAGTATTTTCTAGTTGGGTGTATTTGTAGAGGTTATTTAGGACTATATTGGCATTGGAATCCCTCTTGATTTCAACTACTATCCTCATTCCTTTTCTGTCTGATTCATCTCTGATGTCAGATATGCCATCAATTCTCTTGTCTTTTACAAGTTCAGCTATTTTTTCGATTAATCTTGCCTTATTTACCTGGTAAGGAATTTCTGAGATGATGATTCTTTCCCTATTTTTCTTAAATGGCTCGATTCTTGCTACCGCTCTTTGCTTAATCTTGCCCCTACCTGTGTGGTAGGCATCTTTTATGCCGGATTTTCCTAGGATTAGGGCGCCTGTTGGAAAGTCTGGACCTGGGATTATCTCTATTAGGTCATCTATGGATATTTCTGGGTCTTTCATGTAGGCTACACAAGCATCGATTGCTTCACCTAGGTTGTGTGGGGCCATGTTTGTGGCCATACCTACTGCTATACCGTTTGACCCGTTTACTAGTAGATTTGGAAATCTTGATGGAAGGACTGTTGGTTCTAGCTCTTCTTCATCGAAGTTTGGCATGAAGTCAACTGTATCCTTGTTTATATCCCTTAGCATTTCCTTGGCTATCTTGCTCATTCTGACTTCTGTATAACGCATGGCTGCTGCCGCATCCCCGTCTATAGAACCGAAGTTACCTTGGCCTTGGGCTAGGGGATATCTGGTTGAGAAGTCTTGGGCTAGCCTTACTAGGGCATCATAGATTGCAAAGTCGCCGTGAGGGTGAAATTTACCCATTACATCTCCGACTACCCTGGCTGATTTTCTGGTTGGTTTATTTGGATCAAGGCCCAGAAGTTGCATATCATAGAGGATTCTCCTATGAACTGGTTTTAGGCCATCACGCACATCTGGTAGGGCTCTTGATACTATTACAGACATTGAATACTCAAGATAAGATGTTTTCATCTTGGTCTCAAGGTCTATATTCATTATGTTTTGATTTTCTGTCATTTTGCCTCCTATACGTCTATATCTTTAACGTACTTGGCGTTTTCTTGGATGAAGTTACGTCTAGGTTCTACCTTTTCTCCCATGAGGAGGGCGAAGGTGTCATCGGTTGTGGTTGATTCCATATCTTCTACTACTCTTAGGAGGACACGCCTGTCTGGATCCATGGTTGTTTCCCATAATTGTTCGGCATTCATTTCACCAAGACCCTTGTATCTGTTGATCTTGTAATTATCTGCTCCAAACTCTTTGATTACCTTATCTCTTTCATCGTCTGAATAAACGTATCTTTCCTTCTTGCCTACGCTTATCCTGTATAGAGGTGGAAGGGCTACATATACGTGGCCTTCATCTATTAGGTCTTTCATATATCTGTAGAAGAAGGTTAAAAGCAAGGTTCTGATGTGGGCACCGTCGACATCCGCATCGGTCATGATTATGATCTTGCCGTAGCGAAGCTTTTCTAGGTCAAATTCCTTGCCTATACCTGTACCGAAGGCTGTAATCATGTTTTTTATCTCTTCTGAGTTTAGGACCCTATCTAGGTGGGCCTTTTCTACGTTCATTATCTTTCCTCTTAAAGGAAGGATGGCTTGGATTCTGTTGTCCCTACCGCCTTTGGCAGAACCTCCCGCAGAATTACCCTCGACTATGAAGATTTCATTTTCGCCAATGTCTGTTGATTGGCAATCGGCAAGCTTGCCTGGAAGGGTAGCTGAATCTAGGATTGATCTCTTGCGGGTTAAATCTCTTGCCTTTCTGGCTGCTTCTCTGGCACGTCTGCTTGCAAGGGCCTTGTCTATAATAGCTTTGGCTGGTTTTGGATTTTCTTCAAGGAAGGCTGTTAAATGCTCTGAAATAAAGGTATCTACTGCACCCCTTACCTCTGAGTTTCCAAGCTTAGATTTGGTTTGGCCTTCAAATTGAGGCTCAGATATTTTTACAGAAATTACAGCTGTAATTCCCTCTCTGATGTCCTCACCTTGGAGGTTGTCCTCGTTATCTTTTATGAAATTATATTTTCTAGCGTAGTCATTTACAGTTCTTGTAAGTGATGACCTAAGTCCTGCCAAGTGGCTTCCGCCCTCTGGGGTTTGGATATTGTTGGCATAGGATAGGATATTTTCGCTATAGGCATCTGTATATTGGAAGGCAAATTCAACTTCGGTATCTTCTTGGTAGCCATCAAAGTGTGGAATCATCTCCATTATTGGATCTTTGTTCCTATTTAGGTAGGCTACAAATTCTGATATACCTCCTTCAAATTTGAAGCTTGTTAGGAAATCTTCTCTTTTATCTTCAAAGATGATTTCTACTCCCTTATTTAAGAAGGCCATTTCTCTGAACCTATTTTCTAGGATTGTCCTGTCATAGATTGTTGTATCAAAGATTGTTCCATCTGCCTTAAAGGTTATCTTTGTACCTGTTTCATCAGTATCGCCTATTACTTCTATATCTTTTGTAACTTGACCTCTGGCAAATTCCATTTTATAGATGTGGCCATCTCTTTTTACTTCTGCTATTAGATATTCAGAAAGGGCGTTTACTACTGAAACACCTACACCGTGAAGACCTCCTGATACCTTGTAGGCTGAATCGTCAAACTTACCACCAGCATGGAGGACTGTTAGTACGGTCTCTAGGGTTGATTTGTGGGTTGTTGGGTGTTCTTTGACTGGGATTCCTGATCCGTCATCTTCTACACTTACAACATTATCCTTGTCTATGGTAACTTTTATGTAGTCACAACGTCCGGCTAGGGCCTCATCTACCGAGTTATCTACTACTTCGTAGACTAGGTGGTGGAGTCCCCTCTGGCTGGTTGATCCTATATACATACCAGGTCTTAGACGAACGGGTTCTAGTCCCTCTAAGACCCTGATATTACCAGCATCATAATTATTCTCTGTCATATTTATCCTTTCTAATTCTGCCATCCTTGATATAGGATATCTTATCAGCTGATACTTCTTCTAGGCTCTTGGTGTTGGTGGCTGTGATTATGGTTTGATAGTCAGCTAGGTTTTCTAGAAGAAATTTCGACCTAGATTCATCTAACTCTGAAAATACATCATCAAGTAGAATCACCGCCCTATCTCCGCTTATCTCCCTTACAAGCCTTACCTCGGCTAGTTTTATATTGATAATAGCCGACCTCTGCTGGCCTTGGGAGGCGAAGAGCCTGGTGTTTTTGCCATTTATTTTGATAATTATATCGTCTCTGTGGATGCCAGATTTTGTTGTTTGGTATCTTAAATCCTCATCCCTATGGGCTAAAAACTTCTCCTGATATTCTTTTTGGCTACTTGCCTTTATATCCGGTATATACTCTATCTCTAGCTTTTCAGCACCCTTGGTTAGGGCATTTTGGAAGTCATTGGCGTATTTTTCTATATAGCCTATAAATTTATTTCTTCTCTTATAAATTTTGTAGGCTTCCTTTACCAAGGACTGATCAAAGGCATCTAGCTGCTCTTTGAAAAATGAGGAAGACCTGTTTTTTAGCAATTTATTTCTAGAATAAAGAATCTTATCGTAGTCTTTTTTGACCTGCTTATAGGAAAAATCAATGCTTGTTATGATTTCATCTAAGAGGTCCCTCCTAAGATTTGGTCCTTCCTTTATAATAAGAAGGTCTTCTGGAGTGAATAAGACTAGCTTGAATAATGATCTTAAATCCTTGTTCCTAGTATATTTTACTTCATTTACGAAAATATTCTTATCAGAAGAATCTACTTCTATCCTTACTTTTTTAAAGGAGCGGCCCTTTCTGATTGTGCCAGAAAGCTCCATCCTTTCCTGGCCAAACTGGATTAAATCCTTATCCCTTAGCTTCTTAAAGGAAGTGGCATTGGCTAGGTAATAACAAGATTCAAGCAGATTTGTCTTGCCCTGGGCATTATCTCCTATAAAAATATTTATATTGTCGTTAAAGCTTACCTTTTCGTAGAAATAATTCCTAAAATTGTGTAATTTTATATCCTGTATCCACATTATTTGATTATAATCTTGTAATCATCAAAGATTACAACATCGCCTGGGTGGGCCTTTTTGCCAGCTACAAAGCAAGGCTCATCGTTAAGGATTATGCCCTCTTCTTTGATAATAGCCTTGGCAATGCCGCCTGTTGGCACTAGGTTTAGGACCTTTAGAAGGTCCTTTAGTTTTATCTCTTTACTTTCAAATTCAATTATTTCCATAAGGTCCTCACTTAGCAAGTCTAACTGGTAGGACTAGGTAGGTAAAGTCCTCACCCTCATGGCTAGAGTTTGTTGGGTAGATTAGGCATGGATTTAGGCTTGATTTGAAGTTTAGCTTAATCTTTTCGCTGTCACAAGCCTTTACCCCATCTTGCATGTATTTGGCATTGAAGGCTATATCAAGACCTTCACCCTCTTGTTCTACTTCTATAACTTCTTTTACATCCCCTATTTCAGAATTTGACATGATTGTCATAACTTTCTCATCGATGCTTACTTTTATAAGATTAGCCCTGCCTGGATCTGATAAGACTTGAGCCCTGTCTAGGGCTGATGTTAATTCTCTTTTTTCTAGGACTATGGATGTTTCTGAGATGTCGTTTATTATATTTCTGTAATCAATATAATTTTTATCTATTACCTTGCATAGCATAGTAGTAGACTCTGATACAAACATTAGGTCATTATCATTTTTATAAAGACTTGTCTTGCTGTCATCTGAAACTATCCTTGACCATTCTAAAAGTGATCTCTTTGGTATAATGTATTCTGTATTTTCAAAATCTGCCGGATAATCTAGGGCAAGCTTCTTAAGGGCTACCCTATAGCCATCAAGGGCTACCATATTTAGAGAACCTTCCTTTAATTCAAAGAGAATTCCTGTTAGGGCAAGCTTTGTTTCATCAAGACTTGTTGCAAATTCTGTTTGGTTTATGGATCTTTTTAGCTTGTCATTATCTATTTGTATAGGCTTAGAATCTGGCTTTCTGATTTCTTCCTTCTCAAAATATTCAAAGGATATAAGGTTAAAGTTTGATCTTTTGCACTTGATATTGATCTTGCCATTTTCAAGTTCAATCTTTACTAGCTCATCTGGAAGCTTTCTTATTATATTACTAATAAGGTCTGCCTTTACAGCCATTACTCCTTCTTCTATAATATTGGCTTTGGCATATGTTTTGATTGAGATTTCGCCATCGAAAGAAGTCAATGAGAGTCCATCCTTATCTGCACTAAAGTATATTAATTCATGGATTTGTATATTGGTTGACTTGGATACGGCCCTATTGGCAATATTGATTGCTCCTAGTAGATCTTTTTGTTTGATTTCAAATTTCATGTCTTCTCCTTAACTATTATTTAAACTTAGTAGTATTAGTAGTAGGGAGTGTATAAATGTGGATATCTTTTATTGATATTAGTATTTCAATCTTTATTGGTGTTTATATCTTCTGAATATCTCTATGAATAAATGGCTAGTTTTCCACATTTTACACAAGAGGTTTTTGAAGATTTGTTAAAAATAACTTATCAACAGACTTATCCACAAGCTTATACACAAATCACTCTTTTATTTCTTTTATTAGAGATTCAATCTCATTTTTAATGTCACTATCTTCTTCCATCATCAGGCTAATCTTATCTATGCCGTGGATGACAGTTGTATGATCCCTATCAAAGGCATTTGCAATAGTTACTAGGCTATCATCAAGTAGCTCTCTAGCTATAAACATGGCTATCTGTCTAGGATTTACAATCTCTTTCTTGCGGCTTTTGCCCTTAAGGTCGGAAAGCTTAATATTATATTTATTTGCTACAGCCTGCTGGATATCTCCTATAGATAGCTTTTTCTTGGTATTTTTGACCCTGGTTCCTACACCCTTTATAGCATCTTCCATAGATACCTCTATCCTGCCGTCGCTTTTGGCATAGGCAATGGCTGTAGAAAGGGCTCCTTCTAGGTCTCTGATGTTTGTATCAATCTCATGAGCTATATAGGAAAGTATTGAATTATCAATGATAGCTCCCAAATCTTCAAGCTTTTTTTGAAGTATTGCCACCCTTGTCTCATAATCAGGCCTTGAGATATCAGCTATAATACCGTAGTTAAACCTTGAAACCAGCCTATCTTCTAGGTGCTTAATCTCCCTTGGTGGCTTATCTGATGTTATAACTATTTGCTTGCCTGCATTGTAGAGGTCATTAAAGGTATGGAAAAATTCCTCCTGGGTCGCCTCCTTATTGGCAATAAATTGAATATCATCTATAAGAAGGATATCAACTGACCTATACCTGGACCTAAACTCTTGGTTTTTATTAGTCCTAAGGGCTGCAATCATCTCATTTGTAAACTTCTCACTAGATAGGTACATGACATAGACATCATCTCTAGCTTCTAGGACCTGGTGGGCAATAGCTTGGATTAAGTGGGTCTTGCCAAGTCCACTTGCCCCGTATATAAAGAGAGGATTATAGACTTTGGACTGCTCCCTCCTAGAAATGGTATCGGCAACAGCCTGGCTAATTGATAAGGCGTATTGGTTGGACTTGCCTTGGACAAAATTTTCAAATACATTGGCCTCTTCAAGCTGAGGTCTAGGGTAGGATTTGACCTTATCAATCCTCATCTGACCATCCCCATCGTATTCCTTGCCTAGGGTAAGGACCTTGTCATAATCATCCCCATCCTTGGCCACAACCTTGACATCTAGCCTAGCTCCAATCTTTTCCTCAATAGCATAAAGGGCCTCTTGCAACTTTGGAAGCCAAATGCCATCAAAAATAAAGAGAGTATCCTTCTTAGGAATCTCTAGATAAAGGGTGCCTTCATGCAAATTTAGGGGCTTTAGTATGTTAATCCATGTATTAAACTGCTGTGAATCGGTAACATGCATTTTCATTTCATTTTTTAATTCATTAGTAATGAATTCTAAACTTCGCATATAAACCTTCCTTTCGTATTGCTTATCCACATAGATAAAAGTCTTTAAAATTAGCTCTTATATAAAAAAATAGACAGCTTATCCCCAAAATAGGGATAAGTTGTGGATAAGTCCATTGTTGATAAAAATAATCTTGATATTTAAAGCAAAATTAGGATAAGCAAAAAAATTTATATGTAAAAAATTAATCTTATCCCCAAAATAATATTAAATTAATGCTCAAAACTTAGTTTTACCCTTACTTTTACACAAGCAATTATACCATAAACAAGCCATTAATTCAACTTATCCACAATAAGTAGATAAAAATATGGATAAGTCTCAATTTATAAAAAGATAAGACCAAAAATCATTGTTGATATGTGGATAAGTCTGTGTATTTATTAAAATTTTGGATAAGAAAAATCGGTTTTGTCTTTATTTTAGGATTTTAAAGTCAAAATAATCACTAAAGTAAAAAAATATTCACACAAAAAATTCTCTTGAAAATGTGTGGATAAAATTTTATCAAGAATCTTATCCACAATTAATATTTATACCAAAAATCACCGGGAAAAAGAATAATTTTTAATTTACGCCCTAATACTTATGCAAATATTAAGAAAAATTTAAATAGGGTCCTAGCTTTTGAAAAATACTTATAAAAAAAGAATAAAAACCTTGACATATATGCTTATTTTCAATATAATAGTAAGAGTCAAAAATTATAGGAGGTGTAAAGATGAAAAGAACCTATCAACCAAATAGAAGAAAAAGATCTAAAGATCACGGTTTTAGAAAAAGAATGTCTTCTCCAGGCGGAAGAAGAGTACTTAAAGCTAGAAGAAAGAAAAACAGAAAAAGACTTTCAGCTTAAGCTTTATAAGTAAAGAAGCTCTTAATGGAAAAAAGACTAAGCTTAAGGAAAGACAAAGACTTTCAGAAAGTCTACAAAAAAAACTTTGCATGTTATAATAGAGATTTCACAGTCCTAGTCAAAGATAATGGAACAAATACTCCAAGATTTGGTTTTACAATCAGCAAAAAAATTGGCAAGGCACATACAAGAAATTCTCTAAAAAGAAAGCTTAGAGAGATAATAAGGCTACATTACAAAAATCTCAATGGAGTAGATATAGTAATAATACCAAAAAAGCATACCACAGAATTTGACTACAAAAAACTAAAATCCTCTCTAGGTCATGCTCTTAACCAGGCATTTAAGAAAAAAAAGATATACTATGCTAAATAAAGTTTTTATAAAAATGATAAGATTTTATCAAAAATTCATTTCTCCACAATTAGGCAGTTCAAAATGCAAATACTACCCTACTTGTTCCAATTATGCCCTAGAGGCCTTTAGGAAATACGGGCCAGTAAAGGCTTTTTTTATGTCTTTGTGGAGAATTTTAAGATGTAATCCATTTTCAAAGGGCGGCTATGACCCTGTAAAATAAAATCTAGCCAGCTAATACCACAGATAAAAAACGGAGAAAATATGTTCAATTTTATAGCGATAATACTTGGTAAGCTCATGAGGTTCATCTATGATATCCTCGCAGTAAACTTCACAGAGCCAGGATCTGTAAGTTTCTATGCCTTATCAATAATCATAATGACCCTATTAGTAAGTCTTATGACAATACCAATAACCATATCAAGTCAAAAACAAGCAGAAAAAGCAAGAAGATTCAAGCCAAAAATGGACGAGATCCAAAAAAAATACGGCTATGACCAACAAGTACTACAAAAAAAGATGCAAGAACTCTACAAAGAAGAAGGCGTAGGACCAGGACTTGGTGGATGTCTACCAATGATAATCCAACTACTCGTAATAATAGCCCTCTTTAGAGTAATGCAAGATACCACAAAGTACGTATTCCCAGAAGGAGTAACCCATCTAAAAACCAACTTCTTTTGGATCGAAAACCTACTAAACCCAGACCCACTATGGTATGGTCTACCCCTACTAACATCCCTATCACAATTTGGTGTAACCCTATTCTCAATGAAGACAAACCCACAAATGCAACAGCAAAGCGGGGCAATGGGATCAATGAACACAATGATGCTAGTAATGCCACTAGCTTACTACTTCTTCTTTGTAAAGCTCCCAGCAGGTCTTCCACTATACTACACCCTATCATCAGTATTTAGATTAATAATAATGGTAGGAATGCACTTATTTATGAGTAAAGATGAGGCAACAGAAAAATGAAAAAATCAGTAATCAAATCAGCAAAAACAGCCGACGAAGCTATAAAACTAGCCCTAGATGAAATAGGCAAAAAGAGAAGCGAAGTAAGTGTAGAAATCCTAGAAGAAGCATCAACAGGCTTTCTAGGACTAATAGGCGGTAAAGATGCCCTAGTAAGAGTATCCTATGAAGAAGACATCAACGAAGTTTTAAACGACCTAAAAAGCGAAATAGAAGTTGAATCCTTCAAAGAAGCCAGCAAAGACTACGACGTCAAAGAAAGAAGCAACTACTTCCAAAAAGAAGAAGGCCTAGAAGAAGAAAAAGAAACAATCACAGAAAAAGCCAAAGACCTAGGTGAAAAAGTCACAGAAGAAGCAAAAGAATTTGGCGAAAAAGTCACAGAAGAAGCAAAAGATTTAGGCGAAAAGGTAAAAGACAAAATCGAAGAAGCAAAAGAAGAAGTAGAAGATGTCTTTGAAGATGACAGCCAAGACGATGAAACAGAAGAAGTCGAAAGCAAAGACTACGCCCTAAACAAAAAGCGTTCAAACATCGACAACTACTACAAAGCCAAAGAGCTCTTAGAAGAAATCCTAAAAGCCATGCACTTTGAAAACACAAGCGTCATCGGCAACCTCGACGGCCAACTAATCAAGCTAGAAGCAAAAGTAGATGAAAACGACACAGGCATCGCCATAGGCAAAAGCGGATCCACCCTAGATGCCATAGAATTCATCATCAGAAAAGCCATCGACTCAAGAGCCAACAGCCTAAGAGTAAACGTAGACATCAACGGCTACAAAAAGCGTCGTGACGAAAAAATCGTAAGACTAGCAAGAGAAACAGCAGAAAAAGTAGCCAAAACCCAAAAATCATGGAACTTACGCTACATGAACTCCTACGAAAGACTCCTAGCCCACGAAGAAATCAGCAAACACAAAAACGTAACAAGCCACTCAGAAGGCCGCGAACCACAAAGATACGTAGTAGTAGACTATGTAGAAGAATAAAAACAAGAGAGCACTCGAAAGGGTGCTCTTTTTTTAAGGAAATTCAAACAAAATTAATACCATATTATAATCTGTAAATCTTTAGAATTTGATTAAATAAATCAGCAGGATCCATTTCTAAAGCGTAAGCTAATTTAATCAATAAATCTAAACTTATCATGTTATGACCTAATTCTATGCTAGCTAAATATCTGCTTGAAATCCATTGTTCGTTATTAAATAAATTTCTACTGGTTATATAAACAAAATTATCTCTATTTTTATATTGCTCGCCTAAACTAATTCTTCTTTCTCTAAGATATTCACCTATGAGTATTAAATTTTCATCATATTTTTTCTTCTACTCAATTAAAAACTCCTAAACAAAAATGAACTATAGTTCATTTAAAATACTTTAATTTAATTATATAATAAGATTAGATCAAAGCAATAGCTTTAGATTAATAAATAATAAGAATAGGAGTAAAAAATGAAAAATACATTTACTTTTAAGGTAGAAAGTATCAGGACAATGGCATCACCAAATAAGATTAATGGTATAAGTAGTGAAGATTCTGAAACATTATATTATCTAATGGTAAATATGAATGATCTACCCAATGATCTTCCTCTAGATGTTAACCCTAGAGAACAGAAAATGACAACAAATGTAGCAAAAAAAATCATCGGTGCAGTCTTAGATCCAGAAACTGATTTCCATATCAATAATAGAGGGATTGTTATATCAGCTAAAGAATTATCTTTCAATACAGTTAGTTCTGAAGTAACGATATCTTTAGGTGAAAAAGATGATGAGGACGATTTGGCTAATTATGGGATTTTAGATGGTGGCCACACATACAGAGCGATAATTAATAATAGAAGTAAGATTTCTCCTGACCTACAAAAATTTGTAAGAGTTGAAGTTATTACAAATGTTCAAAATATATCTAGACTTTCAGATGCTAGAAATACGTCTGTGGAAGTGTCAGACTTAGCATTATTTAACTTAGATGATAAGTTTGATTTAATAAAAAAATCAATTTCAAACGAAAAATATAGCAACGATATAGCATATAAGGATAATGAACCTAAGTCAATACATGTATCAGATTTATTAAGATTAATGTTTGCCTTCGATATAGAGAAATTTAAAGACGATTCAACAGCACCAATTCAAAGTTACTCCGGGAAAGCTCAGGTATTTAAAAGATATAGAAGCGCATACGAGAGTGATTTTTATAAAACACTTACTAAAGAGATACCTAGACTCGTAAATTTATATGATAAAATTGAAGTGGAATTAGCAGATAAATATTCAGATTTCAAGAATAATGAAGGAGTTAAAAATCCAAAATTTGGCTTGGTAAGAGGTGTTGAAAGATTAAATAAGCCTGGAAAATCATATTTTTTATCCAACTCTATAGATTATTCTATATCATCAGGTTATTTATATCCAATTTTTGGTGCATTTAGGGCATTAATAAAGTATGACTCAGAAGAAAAGAAGATTAAATGGATATTTGATCCACTAGAGATGTGGGAAGAAATTGGATACCTTCTTGCTCAAAATATTTTCAATACAAGTAACAATCCACAATTAGCAGGAAAAGATAAACAGTTATGGTTATCAACATATAGAATTGTAGAGACTCAAAGCTTAAGAAAACTCCTTGATGAGAAAATGAAAAAAATAGATTAATATTATTTTATTGATGGTGTTCCAGAATATGTAAATCTATTCTGCAACACCATCCCTTTTTATATTTCAAATATTAGATTTAATTAGAAAAATTCATATAGATTATAGATTAAAATATTTCCAATATATGATATAATAAAAACATCTCCTAGTAAAGGAGGTGATTTTTATGGAGATAGCGATCTTTATTCTGGAAAACTTAATTTTTCCCTTGTTAGTTGCTTTGCTTGCTATTTATATAGATAAGCACTGGAAAAACAAGTAAAAGACAAGGCAGTAGGTGCAACTACTGCCTTTTTAAATGTCTTGATTCTCATGGAGAATCGCAATCTTTATTTTCCTTGATATAGGTCAAGGGCTTTTTTGGAGATTTAAGAGGTGGCTTCTCTTACTTTTATTATATATAGAATTGCATAAATTTCAAGTCATATCCGACATAGTCCGACGTAGTCCAACTTAGTCCAACAAACTTGATTTATATATGCATAATCTAGAAAAAAATTGAATAAATATAATTTTAATAACTATTAAAGCAAGAAGATATTGGGTAAAACTTTTTAAGATGTTATCTAATGTCCGATGGGTTTTCCCTTGAGGATGGGCGACAATTCTAATGATTTTGTAACAAACCCTTCTTTAATCAACACTCAAGCCTTAAACCCATTCAAATAATTTATCTTCCCTATTAGCACATCTAATGCGCTTTTGTCGTTGGAGAAGATTTTGCCTATGGAGCCTATGGATTTGAATGGGTCTTTTTGGATTTCTCCTAGGGAGAGGTAGCCGTTTTTTTCGAAATATTCTATTATTGTCTTTATAAATCTGGCCTGGTCGGCGTTTAGGTCGTATTTTTCAAACATTTCTGAGAAGTTTGCTTGGATTTTTTCCTTATTTAGGCCTACTAGCTTTCTCATTATTTCAAAGATTGATTTATCGCCGAAGGCTTTTTGGTAGTCTTCCTTGCTGCCGAGGTCGTTCCAGAGGATTTCTTCTAGCTTGTAGAAATCTTCTTTGCTTAATTCTTCGTTGTTATAGATTTTATTTAGGACCTTGCTATCACCAGCTTTTTGACTTATATAATCTCTTAGCCTTTGGTCATAAGGCCTTAAGTCAACCGACGGAGCTAGACCTTGCGTTGGATCCTGCACTTCAAGATAATCCTCAAAATTACTTGAATAAGTCTTTCTTATAGGCTTATCTAGGAGAGGAATGAGGTCTCTTAGGTCTTTTCTGATTTTCTCTAAGTCAAGTATATCTATATTATCAAAAAAGCCTGGTTCAAGGACTCTGTTTATGGTGTCGATTTTCTCCTTAACCCTGCTTAGGCTATCTTTTTTGGAGAGATTTCCTGCTGTTTCTATAAGGATATTGATCCTTGTATTTGACCTTGTGCCCTCTAGGAGATCTTGCTGGATTTTTAACATGTTTAGGTCAAATCTTTGACTTAGCTCATGGCTAGTATCCTTTTCTATTAATTCTGCTATGTGGCCTTTTATATCTGCTAGGTCCCCTGTTTCAAGATTTCCCCAGCTTTTTAGGTCCCTGTACCTTATATAATATTCTCGATTTTGGATTACATCGTAGGCATTTTGGTTGAGTCTTGCTACTTTTCCTACTAAATTTTCTACGATTTCTTGCCTGTAGGCTTGGTAATTTTCATCCTTATACTTGGATTCTTGGAGATAGTAGGCTATGTGGGTCCTGGTGTTGAATATGTTTGCTGTAAGGGATGGAATGATTTGCGGTATATCCTTAGGAGGTTCTACTTTAAATCTCTCGAAGTTGTCTCCGTAGTCAAAGATTAGGAAATGTGTCTTGTCTATCCCCTCTCCAAATAGGTCTGGGCAAAGTCTAGTACCCCTTCCTATCATCTGCCAAAACATTATTTTAGAATAAACCGGCTTAAAGAATACCAGGTTTACAATTTCAGGAACATCTATACCTGTATCTAGCATATTTACAGATATGGCTATCTGTGGGAGTCCATCTTTTATGGAAAACTTATCTATGAGGTCTTGGGCGTAGTTTACATTATAGCTTATGACTTTTGCATAGTCTGGGCCCTTTTGTGGGTAGAGTATATCAAATCTTTCCTTGATGAGGTCGGCGTGAGCTTGGTTTCTGGCAAAAACTATAGTCTTGCCTATGTCATCCCCACTTCCTGTCTTTATGCCTTCTTTCATAAAGTGGGTTATGACCTTATCTACTGTTTTTGTATTAAAGACCCAATTGTTTATGGCAGACCCTTCTATATAACGGATATATTTATAATCCTCCCAGAAAGTATCTTCAAATTCCTTCTTTTCTTCTTCATCAAGCTTATCATAGTCAATCCCATCATGTGGGAGCTTTAGTCTTGCTTCTATAGTATAAAAATCTACTAAGTGGCCGTTTTTTATGGCTTCTTCTAGGCTGTAGGCGAAGGTTGGGACCTTATCCTCAAGGTTAAAGATCTCGTAGGTATTTTTGTCTATATCATCTCTAGGAGTTGCGGTAAGACCTAGGATTTTGGCATCAAAATAATCAAATATTGACTTATATTTTTGGTAAATTGACCTGTGAGCTTCGTCGATCACTATTAGGTCGAAGTGGCCAACGGTAAAGATCCTCTCTCCCCTTTCGTCAAGGGCATTGTCAATGGAATTGATCATGGTCTGGTAGGTTGAAAAAATCATCCTCGAAGCCTTGATGGTGTCAGGCTTATCCCTCTTGGCCTCAGTGAGGTTTGTTAGGCTTAGGTTTGGCAAAAGCTTTGAGAAGTTTCTCATAGCTTGGTTGACAAGGGCTGTTCTGTCGGCTAAAAATAGGATATTTGTAGCCTGGGAGGCCTTGGTCATTATATCTACAATAGATATGGCAGTCCTGGTCTTGCCAGTGCCTGTGGCCATAACCAAAAGAGCCGCCCTCTTTTTCTTATTAAAGGCCTCAATGCTTGCGAGTATAGCCTGTTTTTGGTAGGACCTATTTGTGATATTATCATCAATTTTAAAGACATCTAGGCTCTTGCCGATCTTTCTGCGATCCATAAGCCTCTGGAGGTCTTCTGGACTATAAAAACCTGAGACAAGCCTCTGGCCTTCATCATCTACAAAATATGTCCTAAAGCCATTGGTAAAGAAATAAAAAGGTCTCCTGCCATATTCTTCCTTCAGACAATCCGCATATAAACTTGCCTGGTGGCTGCCAACTCTTGGATCCTTGCTGGTCTTCTTGGCCTCAACGACAGCCAGTGGCAAGCCGTCCTTGCCATAGAGAACATAATCTGCATAGCCTTCGTTTTTGGAATTTGGCATGCCCTTAAGCCTTACTTCTTCCCTGTAGTTATTATCAAGCTTCCAGCCAGCTAGCTCTAGGTCTAGGTTAATAAATTCCTTCCTAGTTTCAGCTTCTGTATAAGGATCGACCCTGTAGATCCTTTCTGGATCATCCTTGGATTTCTGCTTGGCATTTTCTATGTCATCTTGGATATTTTCTGCTGTTTCATC
Source organism: Anaerococcus sp. NML200537 (assembly GCF_026131715.1). Taxonomy (NCBI): domain Bacteria; kingdom Bacillati; phylum Bacillota; class Tissierellia; order Tissierellales; family Peptoniphilaceae; genus Anaerococcus; species Anaerococcus sp. NML200537. The sequence goes on from NZ_JAMXSL010000027.1 coordinate 18,753, forward strand.
CCTAGCATCTTCAAGAGACTTATCATCATCTTCGCCAAACTTATCCTTGAGGGCCTCTGCCTCTTTAAAACCTATAAATTCCTTGAAATCATCGCTAGTAGGGACCTTGCTTTCGTCAAAACTTCGCTTGGTGTAGCCGGTCATACCGTAGACACATTCTATGAAATCAACAAAGTCAAAGAGCCCCCTAAGGGCAGTGATAGCTGATGTCTTTTTGATCTTGCTAGCTCCGTGTATGGCCTTATTGCCCAGCTTTCTGATGAAGTGGAGCATATCCATAAGCTTGGGATCATCGATATTTTCAATAAAGTCTGGGTTATTCATCATCTCAATTAGGCTATCCCCATACAAAGGCAGCCTAATAGACTTATCCATCCTATAGATCCACTTGATAATAAGCTCCATAGCCCTGCGGCTGGCGGCAACTGCTGAGGCTGAGGAAATAAGCATAGACCTTTCAGCCTCTACACAAGCTGTAGCAAAATCATCGTAATATTCATTTGTTAACAAAAAATCAAAATTTCCAGCCATAAAGCCTCCTTATTTGATTAGAGATCCATCAAAGGCATCCTGCATAAGACAATCAAAAAGATCTGCTAGCTCTCTTAGAGAGTTATTCAAAATCTCCTTCTGGTCCTCTATCTTCTCGACAAGGGATGCGAATTTGTTTTGTTGGTCGATTTCAATTACTGGTATTTTTACTTTTTTTAGGTTAGAAATAGGTAATTGAGGTTGAGCACTTCCGCTCATAGATAATTTTAGTATGGGGGTACTTCTTATAATTTGCTGAAAATATATAGGATTAATTTCTTTTTTTCTTCTAAGAATTACCATTCCTGAATTTATTCTAATTTGATTAAAATTGACAGATTTATCATAATATGCTATATTTCCAACAGTTCCTCTAGTAGTTAATATTATATCTCCTAGTTTTGCTTTCCCTTTTCTTAATAAATCATCTCTTTCTTTGGAAATAAATTGAAGTTCATCAAATTTAAATCCTGTAGCAGTAACATTTTTGGCATTTAAAAATAGGCAATATCCCTCGTCTTTAAGATCATTTTTCTTAGGGTAGTTTTTACCTCTATCACCATCAATAAAATCAAATATTTCCTCTAAAATTAAATTTTCATTTTTATAATTTTTAAAATACTGACTAAATGCACTCTCCACCAAATCATCCAAGGCTTGGATCTGGTCCTTGCGGGTTTGGATTAGGGAGCTTGTTTGATTTAAAATATTTGCTATTTTTTCTTGTCTTTCGATAGTATATTTAGGGAATTTTATTTTTTCAAAATTCTTTCTTGTCAAATGCTTCATCGTAGACCCATGTGCGTTTTTAGAAGATTTCACCAATAGGTATTTCACAGCATATTTAAAAAAATCTTTATTTATATTTATTTTATCAAATACAACTTTAAAAATATGCTGGTTAAGATATGCTTCTCCATCTTCCCACTCAAAGACATCTAAGGTAGCAGACCATGAGATTAAAATATCACCTTTGTTTATCAGGTATTTTTCATCCAATTTTAAATTTGTATAGTTATATTCAGCATTAGGGTTTGTCAAGTTTTGTATTCTTATTATTGGCAATCCATTTCCGTGCCAATCTGATGGTTTAAAGCTATATCCATTTATATAACTAGCTACATCTCCTAATTTCACCCACTCCATCAGATATCACCCAACATTTCTTTTAGGTCTTTTATGCCCTTGGCGAAGTCCTTTTCCATGCCTTCTATCCTTCCTATGATGACTTCTGGCTTATCGTATTCGATTTTTTCGTATTCGATTTCCTTGTATTTATTGATGGATAGGTCGTAGTCGTTTTGGGCGATTTCTTCCTTATCTACCATGAAGCACTTGCCTGTTCTTGGCTTATTTATTTGGTCTTCTAGGTTTTCGAAGGATTTTATTATATCTGGGATGTCATTTTCTTCGATTGGGGTCCTGTTGTCATTGAGGCTGTAGCCGTCGTTTTCCATATCGTAGAAGCAGACCTTATCTGTTCCGCCTATGCCAGTCTTGTTGAAGATTAAGATCCCTGTGGATACTCCTGTGTATGGCTTAAAGACTCCACTTGGCATGGAGATGACTCCCTTTAGCTCGTGGTTTTCGATTAGGTTTTCTCTTAGGGCTTTGTGGGCCTTGCTTGCTCCAAATAATACTCCATCAGGAACTATTACTGCTGCCCTACCGCCTGGTTTGAGCATTTTGATGAAGAGTTCTACAAAGAGGAGCTCGGTTTTTTTGGTTTTGATGCTTGTTATGATGTCTGTGGAAACTGATTCATAGTCAAGTGAGCCTTTGAAGGGAGGATTGGCCAAGATTAGGCTGTAGGCATCCCTATCTGGGTTATCATCTGAGAGGGAGTCTCTGTAGGCTATGTCCGGGTTTTCTACTGAGTGAAGCATCATGTTCATGGCTGATATCCTTAGCATGGTGGTGTCCATATCAAAGCCGTGGAACATGGAGTTGTGGAAGTGATTTGCCTTATCTGGATCATAGAAGAGGTCTGGGTCATTTTCCCTGAGGTATTCGCTTGCTGCTACCAAAAATCCAGATGTGCCCTCTCATGTCAAGCTTATGACAAAAAGGGATTATAGTTATGTAATATAAAAGAGAGCGATTGCTCACTCCCTTTGCTACTTCCATATTATGTTCAACACTTCGTTTCCTTCGCAGATTACTGAGTCTATATATTTCTCCATCAATTCTCTGGTAAGTTTAGTGTTGTCTATTACTTCTTTTTTTTCTTTTGCTTTTTGTATTTTTTCTTTTATTGCTTGTATTTCTTCATCTATCAAATTTTTAGAGTCAATGAATTTTTGTCTATTCATATTGCCTAATTTATACTTCTCAAAATTCTGCATTTTTTTAGCTTCAAGATCTTCGATAGATTTTTCCATTGGTTTAACTTTTACTTTTTCATCCTTGATTGGATCTTCTAAACCATACTTTTCCTTTATTGCTTCAAATACTTGCTCTTCAAGGCTTCCTGCTCTTGAGTTCTTGTGTTTTACATTATTACACTTACATATCCTACAAGTAAAATATGTGTGTACTCTAAGGCTTCCATCAGGTCTTTTGTGTTTAGATTGAGTACATCCTAGAATGTGATTACAAGTTGGACATTTTGCAAAACCTTGTAATGGTGATTTCTTTCTCCATTCATAATCGGTATTTTTACCTTTCATAAATAGATTCTTCTCTTTAATCTTCTGAACTTTTTCAAAGTCTTCTTTAGATATAATAGCTTCATGATTATTCTCAACTCTTCCCCATTCTTCTTTTGGTTTGAATTTAAAAGAAGATGGATTTAACACTGACTTATCTTGCATATTGAAAGTGTAAGTTCCAGTATAATTTTCATTTGCTAATACATCTATTACATTGCCATTAGTCCAAGTTGGTCTAGGTTTTTTCGCAGTTCTAATTATTGAATATTCAAAGTCAAGATTGGTTAATTCACTCTTTCTTTTTGATGGTGTTGGAATTTTTTCCTCATTTAATATCTTAGCTATATTTCTTGAAGATATACCATCAAGTGCAAGTTTGAAAATCTTCTTTACTATCCAAGCTGTTTCTTCATCTACTATGATTTTATGTCTATCATTAGGATCTTTCATATAACCCAATGGTGGACTCCAAGCTAAAAACTTTCCTTGTTTTTTAAGTGTGGTCATAGAAGACTTTACCTTTTCGGAAATATCTTTTGTGTAGAAGTCATATAATAGTCCCTTGAATTGAATATCTAAATCTGTTCCATTTCCTTTTTCTTTGTCACTATCATAGCCATCATTTATGGCGATAAATCTTACTCCTAGGAATGGAAATATATTTTCAAGATAATCTCCAAGTGTTATATAATCTCTCATAAATCTGGACAAGTCTTTTACAATTATAGTCTGTATATTGTTTTTCTTTACATCTTCGAGCATTCTTTGAAAGGCTGGTCTATTTTCATTTGTTCCAGAATATCCATCATCAACATATTCTTCTCTTGTGAAGTTTTTAAATTCTTCATTCTTATCGAGATAATCATTTAGATAAGCTCTTTGATTTATGATACTTTCACTCTCATCAGTCTTTATCATATCTTCAACGGATAATCTAATATAAAGAGCAACCTTACTCATCGTCTGTTCCTCCTACTAAATTATCTATATTGAATTTAAAGACTATTTCAAATTCGTGTTTATCATAAACTATTATTTTTTCAATTAAGCTATGGATTAAATCACCAGGTAGCTTTTCCAAATTCTTTGAAGCATATAAATCATTTATCCATTTTGTTGATTGTAATCTTTCTTTTTTAAGTTTTGATATATTAACTTCAATTGCTGAAATCTCGTTATCAAATGTAGCCATATGACTTTGAGCAATCTCTCTTCTTAATAGATACTCGTCTCTATCAATCTTACCTAAACTGTATTCCTCATAGGCTCTTTGAATGATATTTTCTTCATTTAGATTTTTTCTTTTAAGATTTTCAATGTCTTTCTTAAAAGTATCTATTGCGTTATTAAATCTAGCTTTAATTCGATTAACAAATTTTGTCTTGCTAGTTGTCTTCATAATAAACTCAGAAATCTTATCATTAATAGCCTGATCCAAATCTCTTTCCATAATGAATACTGATTTTTCGGGTTTTATACTTCCACTAAATCTCTCATTCTGAAATGAATAGTAAAGTCTATCTTTATTTTTACCATAGATACGAGTTCTTCTATTAAGTTCTTTGCCAGTATTATTATTGTTTACAAGACCTTTAAATCTGTTCTCATAGTCCCTATTTTCAAAATTGTGCATTGGCGAACTGAAAACATGATTTTTCTTTCTTTCTTGTCTTTCTCGTAAGATTCTTTCGTGAACTTCCTTAGAAATGATTGCTTCATGTGCATTCTCACAAATTATATACTGACTTTCATCTACAAAATGTTGTTTAATTCCTTTTGCAAGATTTTGTTGCTTAACTCCTTGTACTAAAGTCCCTGTATAAGCTGGGTTTGTAAGCATTTTTGAAATTGTCCCTTTATTCCATTCAGGATCATCATCTTCTCTGTAAACTCTCCCAGTTTTATAGTAAATCATTCCAGGAGCATATCCTTTTTCGTTAAAATGCTTTGCGACTTCATATTGGCTTTTGCCTTGAAGAGTTAAATCAAACATCTCTTCAACAATAAATCTAACATTTTCATCAATTACAAGCTTTTGACCTTCTTTAGATTTTTTAATCCTGTACCCATAAGGTGGAACAGAACCAATAAAGTATCCGTTTCTTGCCCTATTGTGTTTTGAGGTCTTTATCTTAACGGAAATATCCTTAGCATACATATCGTTGATAATATTTTTAAGAGTAACCTCAAAAGATTTCTTTGAATCTGTTTCTTTGACTGTGTCTAATTTATCATTAACTGAAATAAATCTAACCCCTAAAAATGGAAAAACTTTATCAATTAATCTTCCCATTTCGAGATATTCTCTTCCAAGTCTTGATAAATCTCTGATAATAATGCAATTGATTCTTCTATCCCTAATATCTTGCATCATATTCTGAAATGATGGTCTTTCAAAGTTTGTTCCACTATATTCATAGTCAGTGTAAACTTCTAAAACATCTATATTTTCTTTTAATGCATATTCTTTACAAGACAGTATTTGAGTTTCTATTGAGTATGATTTTTCTCTCCACTCTTCTGTTCTTTCGTTAGATAGTCTTGTATAAATTCCAGCCTTAAAGACTTTTCTTTCTGTCTTTTCGCTTTTCTTTTCAATATATCTTTTGGAAGTTCTTGCCATTATAAAACACCTCCAGCTAATTGCATTGGAGTCTTATTTTCAAGAGCATTTCCAAATACCTTATTTATTGAAATCAAATTCTTTTTTACTTCGGACTTGCTTTCACTTTCTTCTTTTATAAGGGTCTTCAGTAAGTTAACTGTTTCCAAATTATTAAAGACAAAATTAATCTCATTATTTTCTCCGATTTCAATCCTATCTATAAAAGATACAATTGTTAGCCTATTTAAGTTGCTTAAATCAGTGGGAACAATTTCGGAAACCAAACTGTCCTTGTTTTTCATCTTTTCTTGCAAGTTGGCAAGTATATTTTTCTTTGTAGCAATTTGTTTCTCTATTTCCCTGATCTTAATAAGATAATTTTTTCTGAACCTTTCAAACTCTTCAGAAGTTATAAGCTCATCTTCTAAGTCCATATATAAAGATTGTCTAAGTCTTTCATACTTTCTCTTTTCTGAGTTTAAGCTTTCAAAGTCAATATTAAATGTAACTTTTGATACATCTAACTTATTAACTTGACTTAGTAATTCATTGTATTTTTTTAAATAATCTTTAAGTGCAAAAAGAGTCATATCCAGTAGATAGTCTTCTTTTATACTATGTCTTGTGCAATCTCCTTTGTTATTATAGTGAGAACAAATATAAAAAATATTATATCCATTCTTGGACTTAACCTTTCTTCTAACCATTGAAGATCCACAATCTTTGCAATAAAGCATTCCTGATAAAATATGTGGTATATCTGCCGATTGTTTTACATCTCGAAGCATCATCTTATTAGCCAAAGCATAAATGCTTTTTGAAATAATAGGCTTATGAGAGTCGTTTATTACAATCCAATCTTCTTCATTTACTTCTACTTCTCTCTTAGACTTGTAATTTAGTTTTCTAGTTTTCCCTTGTTCAAGCACTCCTATATAGACCTTGTTTGTAATAATCCTATTGACCATTTTTGCGTCCCATTTAGAGTCTTTAACAATAAAACCAGTAGTATGATTATCACCAGAATTTTCTTTATGCTTAGATGGTGTTACACAACCTATGCTATTTAAAAAATCTGCAATAGCCTTAGACGAATAACCGTCTATCTTCATATTGAAGATTCTTTCAATTATATGTGAAACTTCTGTATCAACGACTAACTTATGTTTGTTTTTGCTATCCTTCTTATAACCAAAAGGAGCAAATGCACCAATAAATTCACCATTCTTTCTTTTGATCTCTTTTGAAGATTTAACTTTCATAGAAATATCTCTACAATAAGAATCATTAATAAAGTTTCTTATTGGAAGAATTAGGTGTGTATCGCTTACATCTGCATTTTCACTGTCATAGTTATCGTTTACGGATATAAACCTTATACCTTTTTCTGGAAATATCTTTTGAAGATATTTTCCTGATTCGATATAATCTCTCCCGAAACGGGATAAGTCCTTCACAATAATTGTTTTGAACTTCTTTTCTTCAAGATCTTGAATCATCTTCTTGAATTTTGGTCTGTCAAAATTAGATCCTGAAAAGCCATCATCTACATATTCAGCAACAACTTTAAAATCATTGTCCCTTGCATATGATTTGATAATCTGTCTTTGATTTGAAATAGAATTACTTTCTGTGCTATCTCCATCCTCTCTCGATAAACGAAGATACATACAAGCAAATTTTTCCATCACAAAACCTCCTTAATTTGTATTTGGGCAAATAGTCATTAAGGAGTTCTTCTACCACTTATATTTTACCGCACCCAAGTTTTTAAGTCAGCACCCCAGCTTATAGTCTTATACAAGCTCTACATAAATAAAGCTCAACAATATCTAGTAAGTCGAGGGACTCTTTATCACTTTGAGTGTAAGTAATTTTTTTAGAATAATCTTCTTTTGATATTTGCTCTTTAGGTTTATATTTCTTCTTTTCTTTTGTATTCATAGGTTTTACCTCACAATATAAAATTAAAGTTTTTTGACATTGACAAGTGCCTTGGATTAGCAACATAGGAATCTCACCTCCGCCTCTGTTCAGGATGAGCCGGCTTCAACCTTAGAAGTATCATTATCCTCATTTTCTTCATAGCGAATAGGGTATCCCTCCCTATATTCAAACTCTTACTTATCGCTCCCTTTCTTCTTCCCTTGCTTTTAGCTTAGCAGTACTTGTTTTGCCGAATTATTCAGCAGAAAGATCTTGGCGGATAGGTTATCACGCTCCAAAAATGATTAATGTCTTGTCTTGGTCTATTCAATTGTTAAGGTTCAAAATTTATCGAGAGTTATTAATCTTTTTAAAATTTGACCATCAGAAAATACTTATCTTGATGAAACAAAATTGTTTAAAATTACCCTCTTATACTTAACAGTGAAAAGAAGCCTTTCTTGCTAACCAATTTTCAAAAATAAATTTGGTTAAATGAAAAGGTCCAATTCCCACTGCATAAGTAACAGTGAAAATTAGACCCTCTTGGTAACTGTCATCTAAAAGTCTTCTAACATTTCCTTTAGTTTTTCTAAGACTTTATTACGCCTTTTAATAACGGCTGGATTAGAAATATTCAGTTTAGCGGCTACTTCTCTAATTGTTTCTTCTTTATAAAAAAGACTTTCTATCAAATCCCTTTCAACAGGATTGAGTTTAGAAATAGCTCTTCTTACTTCTTCAATCATTTCCTTTGTTTCGATAATTTTTTCAACATCAAATTCCAGATCTTCTAAATTTTCTTCAAAATTACCATCATGATCATAGGAACAAAAAAAGAAACAGTTATTTAACCTGTCTCTTCTCATTTGATATTTCTCTTTATTCAATTCACTATGATAAGCAAGATACACTTCCTTGCTAACAACCACTTTCTTTCCTTCTACAAATAAATAATATTCTTTGTCCATTAATTTTTCCTCCTTGTTGACATGAATTTCTTTTGTTTGAAAATGAAATTTACACAAGGAGGGCTTCTAATTCTATGCATATATTCTCCTGGGCATAAAAAAAGACCGAAAGAAAATAAATTCTTTCAGTCAATAAATGCCAATATTAAATTTAGGTGCAGATCACCCATCATGGATATTATATATGCACTTAAGTACACATAAAATTCGTATATGGTACTTTTTTCATTCGGAAATAGTACGCAATAAGTTCGTCATAAATTAATTTCTTAGATGTTCATTATTTCTTCAATGCTACGACCGTCTTCAAGTTGGCTAATAGCAGTCGGTAGAGTATATCCCCAAATTATTACACCAACCAATGCAATTGCTTCCTTTTTTCTTTGATAATAAACAGTTCTCTCTAAAGATACACTTCTCATACAAGCTTCATCAGTAATCTTTTTTTCAAAAATGTAGTAGTTATAAATAATCTTATGATAGATGTCTCCATATTCTGGATAAACTTTTAGTCTAACACAGGCATCATAAATTATTAAAAGCATAAGCTTACTATCCATCACATTAGAAACTCTATTATTAAACTTTTCTTCAACTCTTTCTGGAACAAATGTAGAAAGATACAAGTAAGCAGATTCTGAAGTTGATCCATAGTTTTCTTTACTCTCAAACATCATAAAATTTGCCCTACTATCTACTGCCCAGGTAACTTGTCTATATAAACTTAAAATAAGTTTTGCAGCTGAACTAATCTCTTCAAATTTCAAGTTGCTATCTGCATACATGTTCATTATATTCTTTAAAGTTTTACTTACTCTCAATCTAATCACCCCAATACAACTTATTTACAAACTTGAATGTTTGTGCTATAATATGAATATAAGTTCAGTTTGTATTATATCTCAAATTGAAAAATAATTCAAGCACTATTGTTCGTATTAAAAGTTATAAATGCACATTAGTTCAGGAGGTTAAAGTTATGGCTTTTGCGGATAGATTAAAGGAATTTCGTGAAAAAGAAAAGTTAAGTCAAGCAGATTTTGCAAAAATGATAGGAATAAGTACAAGAACTCTTGTACATTATGAAGATGGAGAAAGATACCCAAGAGATGTCGAGGTTTACAAAAAAATTGCTGAGGTTATGGACTGTGATTACAATTATCTTTTAGAAGAAAGTGATGAGTTTTTAAATCGAGTTTATAACATGGGTGGCAAAAAAGAATTAGAAAAAGCTAGAGCATTAACAGAAGGTCTAAGTTCTTTATTTGCAGGTGGAGAAATATCTGATGAAGATAAAGATGCTGCTTTTGAAGCTATTACTCGTGCTTATTGGGAGGCGAAAAGAGAAAATAAGAAATATGGTCGTAAGAAAAAAGATTAGGTGATTATATGAGCATGAATCGCTATATATATGATAAGGTTAATCGACTTATAAAAAAATATAAGACACGAGATCCTATCGAATTAATAGAAGCTTTGAATATTAACCTGGTATATCTACCTGAAACAAAAATACTTTTAGGAATGTACCATTATATTCAAAGGAACAGATTTATTTTTATCAGTAGTAACACAAATTTTAATAGAAAGACGATATTAGCACACGAATTAGGTCACGATCAACTTCACAGAGATTATTGTATGAGTGGCGGAGCTTTTCATGACCAAACAGTGCTAAACCCTACAAATAAATTTGAAACTGAAGCTAATATTTTTGCAGCTCATTTATTAATAAGTGATGAAGATATCCTAGATAATATCAATGATCAAGTTTGTGATTATGAAATCGCTGGACAATTAGATGTAGATATAAATTTACTAAATCTAAAAATTTCTGAGTTAGCAAAAATGGGCAAGTTTAATAAACCAGTTAATGTTAATATACCTCAGGGAGATTTTCTTAAAAACTATCGTCCTGAACATGATGATTATTATTAGGAGATTCTATGGGAATTTTTATTGCAGGATATTTTTTATTAATCCTTTCTGGAATAGTTTTCTACTATCTCATCTCTACCTACTCTGTAAAAATCTCAGCATTTTTGATTGATTTTATAGTTGTAGGTTTAGGGTTTTATATATCCATAAAAGATAAATTAGATAACAAATTAGCTATTCCCCTTTCAATTACAGTAGTAATAATTTATGGAATATTGCTAGTTTTAATAAATCAAAAGCTACCAAAAATCAGTAATCTTTTAAACTATATAATTGCTTTTATAGGATCATCAGTCGCCCTATGGTTGGCACTAGATTTTATAACAAACGCTCTAGCCGCTTTTAAAATAATAGGTCAAACTTATCATCAATTACCAATAACAAAAAGTATGATGATAAATTCTTTTATACATTATGTAATTGTATTCTTAATTAGTATTCCAGTGTTTAAAGGTAGAATGAAATTTATATTTGGAGGGAATTATGAGTAGAGAAGTGGATAAAAACAAAGACGAAAATCAAGAAAAAAAAGAACTTCAAATCAGATCATCCGCTGCTGAATACTTGACTTTTATTGCAGCGAATGGTGATGATCAAGAAGCTATCGAAATTAGATATGAAGATGAAAATATTTGGCTAACTCAAAAAATGATGGCTGCTCTTTATGATGTCAGCACTGCAGCAATAAATCAGCACTTAAAAAAAATATTTGACGACAATGAATTACAAGAAGAAGCAACTATTAAGAATTTCTTAATAGTTCAAAAAGAAGGTTCTAGAAATGTTTCAAGGGAAACAAAGCACTATAATCTGCAAGCAATTATTGCAGTAGGCTTTAAAGTAAATAACGAACGTGCCGTCCAATTTAGAAAGTGGGCAAACCAAATTGTAAAAGATTTTACAATTAAGGGTTGGGCAATGGATGATGAAAGACTCAAAAATTCTGGCACAAAACTTACCAAGGATTATTTTGAAAAATTACTTGTAAAAATCCGTGAGATTAGATTATCTGAGAGAAGATTTTATCAAAAAATCACAGATATTTATGCCACTTCTTTAGACTATGATCCATCTGCAAAAGCAACAAAAAGATTTTTTGCAGCTATTCAAAATAAATTACACTATGCCATTCATGGAAAAACTGCAGCCGAATTAATTGTAGATAGAGCCAATCACAAAACTAAAAATATGGGACTTACTACTTGGGAAGGCTCTCCAAATTCAAAAATTCATAAATATGATGTAGTAGTTGCAAAAAATTATCTAAACGAAGAAGAATTAAATCAAATGCAAAGAATTGTTTCATCTTATTTGGACATGGCAGAACTTCAAGCAGAAAGACATATCCCTATGACTATGGAAGATTGGGAAAAAAGATTGAATGGATTTTTACAATTATGGGATAAAGAAATTCTAAAAGATGCAGGAAAAGTCTCTGCAGCTCTTGCTAAAAAGCACGCAGAAAGTGAGTTTGAAAAATACAGAATTATACAAGATAGACTCTACAAAAGTGATTTTGATAAGTTCTTAGAACTAGAAGACAATACTAAAGATTTAGAAAAATAACTTGATATACGATTAACGCTTATATTGTGTCTGTAAATAATTTTGTGTATCAACCTAAATCCTGATAAAAAGGTAAGGGTTGATACGTTTTTTATGTATCAATGTTAGTCCATTCCTATAGGAATGGAGCTTTTCTTAATTTTACACAACTTTAATAAACTGTAAAATTTTCATGAAAATTTGCAGACGATTTCACTCATTTTTCTATTTTGATTTTTAAAACTTCCCTTCAAAAAATATTGATAATTGAGATAAAATTTTATCCAAGCCACGTATTCTACTTGTCTATTTACTTGAGATATCTACCATTGCTAGATACAAACTTTTTTGTAATGTGTAGTCATTTGGAAATATGGTTTTGTTTTTAGTTACTTTTCTTAGTTGCCTATTGAAGTTTTCCATAGCATTTGTTGTATATATTAGTTTTCTTATTCCTTCTAGATATTTGAAATATGTTGATAGTTCTGCCCTGTTGTTTTTCCAAGGGCTTATACACATTGGATATTTTTTATCCCATTTTTCTTCAAAGATTCCTAGATTTGTTAAGCTAAGTCTTCTGTTGATGCTTTGTATACTGCTTTTTTTACTACTATGTTGTTTTCCCTTACGTGATAGTGTATGGCGTCTAAAAAGACCATAGGATAGATTTTTTCTAATGGTCTATTTTGCCACTCTTCTATGGTTTGTAGTATTTTGTTGGTTATTTTACTTACCATTTATACCATTGTTTCTGATATGCCAAAGCCATAGATATCTTTGATGTAACTTGATATATCTCTTGTTGTCATTCCTTTTCCATACATTGATATTATCTGATTTTCTATGTTTGATATGTATTTTTCGTATTTTTTTAATTCTTGGGGCTCAAAGGAACCATCTCTATCTCGTGGAATATTTAAGTCTATATTCCCGTAAGATGATCTAACTGTTTTTTTGCTTGAACCATTTCTTGTATTTAAGGATAGCGGTTTTTCTCCATATTCATAATCTAAATGCTCGTCTAATTCTGCTTTTAAAAGTTATTCCATGGTATCGCATAAAAATTTTTTTAGTGCTTCTTGAATATCTTGTGCGCTTTGAGGCTGATATCATTCTATTAACATTTTTGCTATTTTGCTTCTTTTTGTTTACAGTCTTTTTCTTGACATAAAAATTCCTCCTGATTAGTTTTTACTTACCCTAATCAGGAGGTTTCTATACACAAATTTTTACACAGTCATATTA
>NZ_JAMXSL010000028.1:0-31695 GCF_026131715.1 Anaerococcus sp. NML200537
AATTAAATGTTTTAAATTACTTCAAATTTTTATTTTGAAAAAATTTATTAAATTTAGGATTTATTGATTTAGTTATATAAATTTATATAATTAATCTCCAAAAACAATTTTGGATTTCTTGTCAATAATTTTTGATAACATACAATTATCTAAATGTGATGAAAACATATTTGCACAATTAAGTGAATTAATATATCTGTCATCTCCTATTTCATAAAAACACAAAAATTTTAAGTAATATAAAAGAGCATATGAATTAATAATATGATTATCTATAGCATACTGTATCGATTTATCCGCCAATTCTAAGGCTTCCTTAGATGTCCCATTTACATACATTCTATTTATAAGAATATTATATGCCATTATAACTATAATAGGTTTGTCTCTTTTTGTAATTAAATTATTCAGAATATCTTCTCTTTCTATTTCCTTATAAGATTTATTTTTATTACAAATATTAAGCAGCAATCTAGCTTCTAAAAAACTCAAATCCTTAGTCAGCAAATTATTTTTGTTAAGCCTAGTAGATGTAAGGTCTTCAAATTCTTCCTGTAGGCTAATCAGGATGGGTGTTTTTAAGTTTTTTATAAAAAGCCTCATTAGAGCTAGTTCATAGTCTTTTCCCTTGAAATTTGGGTCAGCTTCTAATATATTTAACTTTTTTTCTAAAAGAAGGATTTCTTCCTTAGGTTTAAAACCGCATAGAATGTCAAAGCTTGATAGAAGGTCCTTATATAAGTAATGGGATTCATAGATATCTTTTATGTATAAATCAACTAGATCAACTTCTAGGCTTGCTGATAATTTTAGGAGGGTGTCGATGGTCGGCTCTTTTATTAGGCCATTTTCTAGCCTTAATACGGACCTGCGGTTTACTCCTGAAAGATGCGCCAAGTCTTCCTGGCTAAGTTTTTTATTTTCTCTAATTTTTCTTAAATTATTTGCAAATTTATATATAGACATAGTGTCCGTCCTTACGAAAAGAAATCCTGCCTACTTTGGGCAAGATTTCTTTCTTATATTACTTATTAAAATTATCAGTACAATGGCTAAGATAAGACTTGTTACAATTGAGCCTTCTAGGCCAAAGTCTGCTCCTGAGATTAGGTCCCTTCCCTTAAGGGTGGTTTTAAGTATGTTTGCTCCGCTTTGGCTAAAGCCTGAGACAGCTACACCGTAGATATTGGCCATGGTCATGTTCCAGAAGGAGTGGGCCCCAGCTGAAATATATATTGAGTCTTCTTTATAAAATAATAGGGAAAATATCATTCCAATTAAAAATATATTTATAAAGGCCATAAGGCTAAAGCCCAAGTTTCCCAAGTGGAGGATGGAAAATATTAGGGAGTTTGCGACCATTGCAAGGATGATTTTGCCCCTTCCTGCCATTTGGTTCATTAGGATTGCCCTCATTAGAAATTCTTCTTCAAAACCTTGGATCATCCAGGCTGGTATGAAGATTAAAAAGAGCTTTATATTAAGGTCTGTCTTGTTTGTTACTATTTCTGCAAAGCCTAATGATTTTAAGATTAGGGCTATGAGGCTTAAAAGTGAAAATCCCAGCAGGATGCCCTTGGCATAGGAGATAAATTTCTTATCATCTACGAGGCCTAGGGAAATTTTATCTCTTTTTAAGACTTTCCTTGCAAATATATAGGCTAAAAATAGGGTGAGTGCGGTTGAATAAATTATTAGCAAGAAGGACATGTTATTTGTGTCCATGTAGGTGAAAAAATCATCTATGACCTTGATATTTTTCCCAATACCTCCTATAAGACCTAGGAGGTATTGGGGAATTATGATAAGGATTGACAATATTAGGGTGATTAGGACCGGATTTAGGTCACGGGCTTCTTCTTTTGTTCTCTTAATTGATCTATTTGCTTTCATTGACTAAATCCAAGGCTCCGCCTATTATCCCATTTATAAATTCTCTTGATTCGTAGATATCATAGCCAAAGAGTTTTTTCTTTAGAAATATCTTGGCATCGGTGTTTTTAAGCTTGGCATCTGATGCTGAGAGCTTTCTCATATATTCTTCGTGCTGGTTGGCTTCTTCTATGTTTTTGACCTTGTCAAATTCCTCTACATAGTTCACATTTGATATCCTTAGACTTATTTCCTTGCCCCCGTCTATGTCTAATTTGTTTAAAACTTTTATATCAAGATTTTTGAAATTATTTTTTATAAAGTCTTCTTGTTTGACCTCATCTTCTGAATAAGATTTTTTGAGCACGTCAAAAATCAGATCGATCCTATCCATGTTTTCTTTCATGAAGAGTTCATCGTCGCCTTTGATTGCTGATTCAATTCTTGCCACAGTCCTATCTACATTGTGGCTTATGGACCTTGATATAAAAAACACACTTGCTATTAAGAGGATAAATATTAGGATATAAGGGCCAAAGGTCCTTCTTCTTCTTTTCTTCTCCCTAGCTTTTCTGCGCCTGGTCCTGTCTACTCTTTCCCTAGAAGGGGAAGGTCTTTCACGTCTGTCTCTTCTTTGTCTTGTTGTATCTCTTGCCATAATTCCTTCCTTTTATTTATTATACCATTTACGATGAATTTATGATATGATAATAGTATGAAGTATTTTAAAAATAATTTTGCAAGCATTTTATGTATTTTAAGCCTTTTGAGCTTGATTTTTAAGGCTTTTCTTGCAAAATACCTAATAATTGATGAAAATTTAATAGAAAGGTCTCTCACATCCCTAATTATCGCCTACCTGGCCTTTAAGATTTCCTTTATTGATACAAAAAAGGTCTTTATTATGTTTGTCCCTCTCATTTTTTATAGCTTGGTCATGGCTTTTGTTGTTAATGGGAGTAATCTTGCGAAAGTTCCTTACGATATAGTTGAAATTATCACAAATATTTACAGGTTAATCCTTATGGTGGGTGGTTTTTTTATCCTAGAGCTTATTATAAATCAAATTTTTGGAAGCTCTATTACCCCATTTCTTGCAGGGCTTTGTCTTTTGATTTTTTTCGCCATAATTTTTGTAGGAAGGCTTGACAGCCTTAGTCCTTTTAAGGATTATTTCCTATATTTTAGCTTTTATCTTATGGCTATTAAGGTTAGATCTGCATCAAATATCAGACCAGTACTCCTAGTCCTAGCCCTAGGACTTGTAGCTGGCGAAGTCTACCTGAAAGAAAGGTTGGTCAAAGTCGACTATGGCTTTATGCTTACAATTTTCCCTCTGACCTATCTGGCCCTTAAAACCATTAGCAAGGAAGAGGCTATGGGCTTTAGTGATTACCTTATCTTTGGATTAATTTATATATATCCAGCCCTCTTTGTGATAATTAAGACAAGGATTCCTATAGAGGATATTGGAATTCTAATAATTTCAATCCTTGTCTCCTACATTATTGCTGAAGCTATTTACAAGATAAAAAATAAATACCTTTCCTATTTACTTTTAGGAATTGATTGACATTGCAAGCTTTATAGGCTTGCTTTTTTATTTTATCTCCCAGGCTACTGTCACTTCTCCCCTTAGTCTCTGCCATGGGATATTATCAAGGGTATTTCTTCTCATATTATAAGGGTCATTTATGAGGAAGTGGTCCTTTTGGTAGGAATCTACAACCATGTAATGGCCTGTATTTATAAAGGATCCTGCCCCTACCCTTACAACTATAGGATTATTTTTAAGAGCCTGAACGAAGGCGTCTTTTTGGACTGGTATGTCGTAGGATTTAAGGCCGTAGGCTTCGACTCCTTCTATGAAATATTGCCAATCAGTCCCATCCCAAGATGAGTAATCACGGGCTACTGCCATGGTGTTGGTTGGGTAGATATCGTTTGTATTAAGCTTTCTATTTAGGACCATGGCCATGGCTGTTGGCCCACAACCAAAACCTCCCATGGTACCTGTTGCGTAGGCTCTTTTTGCCCAACGCCCATCTTTCTGGTAAAAATAAGGGGTCTTTCTCATAAGATTTTGAGAAAAGCCTGGCTTAAATTCACCATTAGTCCCCCTACTTAGGTTTGCATGAGCCACATCATATTGATAGATAGCCTCGCCCTTATCATTTATTTTATAAAGCTTATGATTAAAGACCTTTTGAGTATTTCTAAGTAGCCTTAGACTTCTTTCGTGGAAGGCATATTTTTTACCCGAAATTTCTACCAAGCCCTCAGCAGGCTTGCCATCTTCAAAAAAATACCTATCCCCAACCCAGCCCCTGGCATAAGACCCATCAGTCTTAGTCGCTTCGCCAAATTTATTGAAATAATAATTTTGCCCATTAAAGACCCTATTTTGCTTTCTAAAAATCGCCCCATTTTCATCAAAACCATAGGTGATATTTCCAATAGTTTTTAGGCCCTTGGCATAGCCTGTTTGAGGGTCGTAATAACCGAGCTTACCATTAAAATAATCCCAACCGATGTAATGGGCCTTACCATTTTTATCAACATGGATATTTTCGCTGGCGATTGTCATATTTTTGACCATTTGGCCGGTCTTCTTGTCAAAATACCTGCGAACCTCTCCTGTATCTGTCAAACCCTTGGCAAGGGTCCCGTCAGGGTTTTTATAATAAATATCTTCTCTTGTAGGTTCTTCTTCCTTTAGAGTAGGCGCCTGTTCTTTTTCATCACTTGTGCCTGCCTGACATTCCTCAAGAAAAGCATCTAAATCAGAATCATCATAATAAATAATATCAGCAGCAAAGGCTGTGTTAGCATTCATAATTCCTGCTAATATTAAGCTTAGCAATAAAACCTTCTTTTTCATTTTTTCTCCATTTGTAATTAAAATTTTCACTTATAAAAATAAACCTAATAATTTCATTTTACATAAGTTTATTATATCAAATAAGGCAATCTTTGGGCAAAAAAATCCCGGCTCTTGCCGGGAAAAAAGTTATTAAGGGGTTTGAGTTTTTACTTATTGCTTGCTTCTTTTGCAGCTTCGATGTTTTTCATCAATTTTTCTTGTTGATCCTTGTTTGCAATCGCTCCTACTACATCATCTCCTATGACATTGCCGTTTTTATCTACTACTATTGTTGTTGGGTAGGCAAAAATGTTGTCGATGAATTTTTTGATGTCGCCTTCTTGTTTTACGCCTAGGGCTTGGTAGGTTGGCTTATTTTCTTCGATTATTCTCTTGTAGGCTGCCTTTGTTGAGTCATCGTATTCGCTGTCTGTGCAGAGGGTTACGAAGTTTACTTTTTCATCCTTTTTGAATTCATCTGCTAGCTTATTTAGCTCTGGCATTTCTTGTATACAAGCAGAACAACCTGTAAACCATAGGTTGATGACTGTTGCATCATATTTTCCTAAATCTTCATTGGTAAATTTCTTGCCTTCTTGGTCTGTCGCTTCAAACTTGCCTAGGTTTGTTGGTCTTTGGCTTTGGTCTACATCTTCGATTTTTGTAGTTGTATCTTTTGTTATTTGAGCTCCTTCTGGCATTTGTCCTTCTGGAACTGCCATTTCTTGGGCTTGTTCAGCTCCCTTATCTTTAGCTTCTTCCTTTGGTGCGCTGTTTCCACATCCTGCAAGTACTAGAACTAGGGCTAAGGCTCCTAGGCCTTTTTTGATATTATTTTTCATCTTTTTCCTCTTTCTTTTTGATATTTAAAAATTCGCTTGTGATTGCCTTTGTTGGACAAGCCTTTAGGCAATCGCCACATCTTATACATTCTAAGTGACTGGTTGACTGTCTTATATCCACATCCATCTTACAAACTCTAGCACACTTGCCGCAATTTATGCACTTATCCTTGCTTAGTTCCAATTGATAGAAGGAAAACTTGTTGAACAAGGAATAAAAGGCTCCAAGTGGGCATATCCACTTACAAAATGGTCTAAAATATATGATTGATAAGATTATTGTAATTATTAATATTACAAATTTCATCCTAAATAGCGGTCCTAGGGCCATCCTTAGGTTGGCATTTTTGCTTGCTAGAGGAAGGGCTGCTTCCATTATGCCTTGGGGGCAAATATATTTGCAGAAATAAGGGGGAACCACTTCGTATTTTCCCTTCAAGGCAAAGCCTACAAATATTAATAGGCTAGTTAGGATTATGTATTTAATTGATCTTAGGACCTTTAGTTTTTTGGTGGAAAACTTCTTTGTTGGTATCTTATAAAATAGGTCTTGGAAAAATCCAAAAGGACACAAGAACCCACATATAAGCCTACCGACCATTACACCAAAAAACATCATAAGGCCCATCACATAAAAGGAGACCCTGTACTTGGCTGAGCCAATTACAGCTTGTAGACTTCCTATAGGACAAGATCCTGCAGCACCTGGGCAGGAATAACAGTTAAGGCCTGGCAGGCAAATTTTCTTGCCAGGACCCTGGTAAATCTTTCCCTTTAGGAAGTTGGGTAAGTGGAAGTTGTGAGCTAGGGTTGATAGGGCTTGGATAATCATTCTCTTTGTATTTTTTACTCTATCCAATTCCTATACACTCCAAACATAAGTTAATTGCCTTCATAAAGACTGTATCGGCCTCTTTTCTATAAAGCCCATAGCCAATGAAGGCAAGGCTTAGGGCTAAGATGGCCAGTGATTTTTTATATTTTTTCATTTCTCACCTTCCTTAATCATGATAACATAGGCCTTGTTAAGTTATGATAAAGACTTAGGAATTTTTATAATAAATATTGACCCGCAAGGCTCGTTTTCCTTGATATCAATATCCGCCCTTAGCATGTCAGCTATAGTTTTTGAAAGGGAAAGGCCAATCCCATAGCCCTCGCTTCCCCTAGAATTATCCACCTGGTAGAAAAGATCAAAAATCCTAGCCTTATCAGAATCGCTTATGCCAATGCCTGTGTCCTTAACCAAAATCCTTATCTCATCGCCTGATTCTTCCCCGATGACCTTAACAGAACCACCCTCCTTATTATATTTGATAGCATTATCAATAATATTATAAAGGAGCCTCTGCATGAGGGAGTCATCGCTTATTATATCTAAGTCTAAATTCTCATAGGCAAGACTTACCTTTTTATCACTTGCCTTATCTTCTAAATCAAGGATAATCTCATCGACCAAGCTCTCTAGAGAAAACTTGCTTAGCTTAAGCTGGGACTTTTTCCTCAAGGATAAGATCGCATCGACTAGGCCATTTAGCTTGTCTACATTGTGTTCAAGGACCCTTACCATCTTCATAGAGTCTTCTGTGTGGATTTTTTGCTTGTAGACATCAAGCTGGCTTTTCATAACAGCAATTGGAGTCCTAAGCTCATGAGCTACATTTGAAGAAAAATCCTTCTGCCTTTTGTAATCTGCGTAAATTTTCCTAAGCATCTTGTCAAAACTTTGGGAAAGCTCGACAATCTCTGTCGATGTAGAATCAACTAGGGCCAGATTTTCAAAGCTTTCTGGCTTATCTATATCCACATTACTTATCTTTTCCTGGAGATTTTTAAGGGGTGCCAAGATTTTCCTGATAATTAGGGCGAAAACAAAGGACCCAACTATGATCACACCGGTGATTATGAAGAAAAGATAGATTTTAAAATCGCTGGTAAATTGGAGTTTGGACGAATCCACAAAGAGGACCACCGAATGGTCCCTAAAGGGCAAATTGGTCTGAAATTCCTCCATCACAGCATCTATAACCATGGACTGTTTGCGATTTACAAGATACATGACTACAAGGAGCATAACTATAAAAATTATAACGACAGATGCTATGAGTTTAAAAATTATCGAATCATAAAACTTCTGTTTCATGGATACGATAGCCCCTGCCTATCACATTTTCAATCAGATTCTTCCCGCAAACCTTCTTGATTTTCTTCCTTAAAGATGACATATGAACCCTAACCGAGTTTGAAAATTCATCCACATTAGAGTCCCACACATGCTCGATAAGCTCTTCAGTTGGGACAAAACGCTCAGAATTTAAGAACAAATATTCCAAAATCCCTGTTTCCTTGCTGGTAAGGCTAATAGGGTTGCCCTGATAGGAAGCCTCTCTCTTAGCCGTATCAAATACAAGTCCTGCTATGGCAATCTCACTTTCAGTGTGAACTTGCTTGCGCCTAAGCTGGCTTCTCATCCTGGCATCAAGCTCCTTAAGGGCAAAAGGCTTGGTCATATAATCACTTGCCCCAAGGTCAAGTCCTGCCACCCTATCTTCTATATCAGAACGGGCTGTAAGCATGATGATTGCAACTTCCTTATCAAAAGACCTGATAGATTTTAAAACCTCAAAACCATCCTTAACAGGCAAATTCACATCAAGGATGATGATATCATAATTTTCTACATAAGCCATATCAATGGCAGTATCTCCATCGCTTGCCTTATCAGTCGCATAGCCCAAAAGATTGAGCCCTTCGGCAACAGAATCAAGCAAGTCGAGTTCATCTTCAACAATAAGAACCTTCATAAAACCTCCTAACTTTCTAGTATAATTATATCAAATCCTTGTTAAATTTAGATAAAGTTTAGCAAATAAAAATAGCTTGCTAGATGTAAAATCAAGTCAAAAGACCTATTTACTTGCTAACAAGTCATTTAAAATAAATTTTAATCAACCCACTCCAAAATCAGTGATTTCAAATAAGATATCAATCTTTGGATCATCTTCAAGATACCTATACTTTTCGACAAACCAGCTAACCAGGTCTTCATCCCTCTTTATAGGTGTGGAATTATTCATA
Source organism: Anaerococcus sp. NML200537 (assembly GCF_026131715.1). Lineage (NCBI taxonomy): Bacteria > Bacillati > Bacillota > Tissierellia > Tissierellales > Peptoniphilaceae > Anaerococcus > Anaerococcus sp. NML200537. Next base: position 8,656 of record NZ_JAMXSL010000028.1, read on the forward strand.
AAAATATTGACAGTAGCATGGGAAAATTCCCTAATTATCTCCATATCCCTATCAATCATCTCCTTAGTCTGGCCCTTAATTCCAACCATCACACAAGGAGAATCAAAATATTTCTTAACCTGTCTATAATCTGTAAAGGTCGCACCCTTTCTAAGGACCTTCTCCCTAAAATCATTGTCAAAAGTCTCAACGCCAGTCTTAAAGGTAATAGGAATTTTAAAATAATTCCTTATCTCATCTAGCCTTTTCCTATAAATCCAATGGGCCTCAAAAAATAAGTGCTTAATATTTTTCTCTTCTACAATCCTCTTTATCTCAGCAAGAGTCGAATCAGTCAGGTCAAAAACCGAAGCCGAATCGATGACTTCTAGGACCCCATATTCTCCGGTCACATTTTTTAAAACCTCAAAATTGACCTCATCAATCGCTTTTTCATCGACTTCATTGTCATCTATATAATCACAAAAGCTACACTTGCCCCACTTGCAAGGCCTAGCCTTTAAAAGGACAATCTCCCTTTTAGTCTTATCCGTAATCTTCGAATACCTATTAATAAAACCACCTCCCTAAAAAATCTATCAAATCTTACCTAGAATTCTACCCTAAAAATAAATATATACATGGTCCTCATACAGAAAAAAAGAAAAAATGCTTAAAATCTGCAATTCTTGGGTATATAACAAAGTAGGACGATGAAAATTAAGGAGATAAAATGAAAAATAAAAAATTAATAATGATGCTAGCAGCAGGCCTAGTCCTTAGCGCTTGTGGCAATCAAGCAGCAAAGCCAGCTAATGATGGAGCAAAAGAAGTAAAACAAGAAGAAAGCCAAGTAGCAGAAAATAATGATGCAGTAAAGGAAGTAGCAAATGATGCAAACACAGCTGCAAAAAATCCAATCCCAGCCACAGAAAAAACACTAGAAGAAGCAATCGACGCTTTTTATGCCCACTATAAAGATGAGGCAATCGAGCTAACAAGTGCAGAACTTGACGAAGAAAATGGCAAATATTGCTATGGCGTAAAGGGTTTTAAAGATGGTCAAGAATACGAAGCCGTTTTAGATGCCAATACTCTTGAAATCATCAGCGAAAAAACAGAAGCAGAAGATGACACAAAGGTAATGGCTATAGATAGAAAAGCTATAATAACAGGCAAAGAAGCCATGGAAAAGGCCCTAGAAGGTCAAGCTGAAAATGTTTATATTGAAGGCTATGAGCTAGAAGTAGAAAATGGCAAAGCAGTCTATGACATAGACCTAGAAAACGCAGAAGATGTAAGAATCGACGCAGCTACTGGCGAAATAATTAAATAATTTTAAAATAGGCCTTCGGGTCTATTTTTTTATTATCATACTTACAAATCTTAAAACTTTTGTAAGAAATTTTAAACTTTTCTAATCTCTGGTAAATATATTTAAGAAAACAGGAATTCCTTTTTGAGCTAATATTATATAAGAGGAGTAAAATATGAAAATCAAAAATTTAAGCCTAATTCTTTTAGCAAGCCTTATTTTAGGAGCCTGTGGTAATAAAGAAGTAAAATCTGCAGAAAAACCTAAACAAGAAACAAGCCAGGTTGAAGATACAAATACTGGTGTAAAAGAAGTTTCTGAAGATGAGAAAAAAACTGATGACACAGATAAAGAAAAAGCTCCTGAAGTGGCCATGAATATGGAAGACGCAGTCAAAATTTTCCACGAACACAATTTCGGAGATGCATCAGCTGATTCTTTTAATCTCGATAAACTTAAGGTTGAAATCTTAGATAAGGATATAATCTATAGCATTGAAGGTTTTAAAGATGGCAAAGAATACCAGCTTAAGATAAACAACAATGGCAAAATTTTAGAAGAAAAAATCGAAGATGACGACGATAAGAAAAAACTTGCCATAGATTTTACTAATATAATTTCTGGTGTAGATGCCATGGAAAAGGCCCTCGAAGGCCAAGCTGAAGATGTTAAAGTCAAAGAATATGAACTAAAAATTGAAGACGGCAAGGTAGTCTACGACATAGAGCTAGATAATGGCAAGGACGTAAAAATTGACGCCACAACAGGCGACATAATAAAAAGAGACTAAATTCTAAAATTAATAGGCCCAAATGGGTCTATTTTTTCGCTAAAATCAAAGCAAACCAATAAAAATTGATAAGGCAAAGCTATTTAGTATAATCTCAATAACAAAAAGATTCTTATGGAGATATAGATGAATAAAAAAGTGTTAATAGGTTTATTAGCCTTTGTTTTCTTGCTAACGGGATGTAATAATACAAATAAGGAAAATAGTGAAACAGGTATAAGGCAAGTTGAAAATAAAAATACGAAAATTTCCAAAATAAAAAAGAAACCTGTCCCAGATTTTGCAAAAAGCTTAGATGACGGCCTAAAAATATTCCACAACCACAACTTTGGTGAGGCAGACATGGATTCAATAAATATAGATAAAATAAAAATGGAATTTACCAATGAGCTTTTCATCCTAAATATTGAGGGATTTAAAAGCGGAAAGATATATAAGCTAAAAATCGATGACAATGCCCAAATCCTAGAAGAAAAAATCGAAAAAGACACTACCAATAAAAAACTCGCCCTAGACTTCAAAAATATTATTTCTGGCGTTGATGCAATGGAAAAGGCCCTAGAGAAGCAAAGTAAAGGCGCTTGGGTAAAGGGATACGAGTTAAAAATCGAAGATAAAAAGGCAGTTTACTACATAAATATAGCAGAAGGCAAGGATGTAAAAATCAACGGGTCAACGGGAGAGATAATAAAATAGACTAAAAAATCCTGCTACAATTTAATTGATTTATCAAGTCTAAAAAGCTTTTGATATAGAATAGACATTAAACTCTATAATTTGTAAAACATAGGCCTTTTAGTATAATACTAATGTTCAAAGCTTTTATAAGGGGGAAAATATGAATAAAAAAATACTAGCTCTACTTCTAGCAACAAGTTTTGTTTTTGCTGGATGCAATGGTGAAAAAGCTAATACCAAAGAAGAAACTAAAGTTGAAGAAAAAGCAGATACTCCTGCTAACGATAATAAAGAACAAGCTACTGATCAAGCAGATGACAATAAAGAAAAAACTACAGCTGAAATGGTCATGCCAGATAACAAGGTAAGCCTAAAGGCTGCAAGCTACAAATTTGAAAGCCACGTGGGTGGTGCTCCTTACAATCTTACAGAGGTAAGCTACGAAGTTGAAGATGGAGAAGCTTACTACACCTTTGAAGGCGAGAAAAATGGGGATGAATATAAGCTAAAAGTAAATGCCAACTCAGCAGAAACAACAGAAGCTGAAATGGAAAAGGAAGCCGATAAGGAAAACCCAGTAGACCTAGGCAAGGCCATCCCACCAGAAGAAGCCATGCACATAGCCCTAGAATCAAACGGCGGCGGAGAAATAAAAGAATGGAAACTCTATAACGACGGCGAAGGCGAAAAATACAAATTTGAATTAAAAGATGGCAAGGAAATCATTGTTAATGCTATCAATAAGAAGATAATGTAAGGAAAAACCAGGATTTGAGATATTTCTAATCCTGGTTTTTAATATTCATTATTATTTATCTAAAAATTTTACTAACTTAAAATACTTATTGTATAATTTTCTATACCCTGGCAAACAAATTAAAATTCACAAGATATATTAACATTTTTCTACTCAAAACTATTTTCATAAATATCAAAAAATCTCGATACAAATTTGGCTTGGTCCTTTTCTTCTTGAGTCCCTGTTTCTACTTGCCCGCCGTAGATTTTGTAGGACTCATAGGATGTTTCGCTTAAATCTTCTAGGTCAAATTCTTTTTGGATTAGATTTATTCCACCCTTGTATTTTTCTGTGAGGGCCTGGTAGGCTTTGTGGGGGTCTTTGAATACTGCCATGCCTTCTTTATCTGCCCCTATTTCAAATCTCTGATCTATTTTTAAATATTTATCTATATCTACATTGCCCTTTATATTGCCTGTTCCTACTATATATTACTGGGTGGCCGGATTTTTGACTTTGCCTTGGGATGAGCAGGAAGCAAGTATTAAAATTAGGACTAGGATTTTGAATATTTTTTTCATAATATCCTCCTCATTTTTGTTAATTAAATAGTAACATTAAATCAGAAGAAATTTAATTACAAGTTTTGTAAGTATTTGAAAACTCCTAATCATCAAATTCCAAATAAGCACCCTTCATTGGACTTACTGAATGTTCCATCAAAATTTTGATGGCTCCCCTCTTGTATTTTGGGTCCTTTTTTTTATATTTTTTTCTTCTACTCTCCAAGATCTTTTCGACTTCTTCCTCACTACATTTTCCCCTATTTATTCCTATTATATTTAGCCTTCTTTCAGGGATATTTATTTCGATTATATCTCCCTCTTCTACTAGGCTAATAGGGCCTCCTTTGGCTGCTTCTGGGCTTACATGGCCTATGACTGGTCCAGTTGATGCTCCAGAAAACCTACCATCTGTTATTAGGGCTATTGATGCTCCAAGGTCCTTGTCTGATGAGATCGCTTCTGATGTATAAAACATCTCTGGCATGCCACTTCCAACTGGGCCTTCGTGCCTGATAAATACTGCTTCACCCTTGTTGATTTCTTTATTTAATACTGCTTTTAGGCATTCTTCTTCGCTATCAAAAGGCCTTGCGATAAGTTCTGCCACAAACATCTCTTTAGGACAGGCTGTATGCTTTATGACTGCTCCTTCTGGGGCTAGGTTGCCCTTTAGGACTGCGACTGACCCACCCACACTTATTGGTTTGTAATAAGGAAATATTATATCTTCTTTTTTGATATTTAGCTTAAATTTCTCATTGAATTTATCAAGAAGGCCCTGACACTTTTCAAAATATCCATATCTTTCTAAATCTTTTAGGTTTTCTCTGATTGTTTTACCTGTTATGGTCATCTCATCTAGATTTAGTAGGTCATAGCATTCTTTCATAACAGCTGGAAGGCCTCCTGCGTAATAAAATAATTCTGCAGGCCATCTGCCAGCTGGCCTTATATTTAGTAGGAAGTTTACCTTTCTATGGATTCTATCAAAGTCATCCCCATCTATTTCTATGCCTAGTTCGTGGGCTATGGCTGGAAGGTGCATCATGGCATTGGTTGATCCTGATATGGCTGCGTGGATTAGGATGGCATTTTCAAAGCTTTTCTTTGTTAAAATATTAGATGGCCTCATAGACTCATCGCCTGCTATTTCAAAGGCTCTAGCTCCTGCCATCTGAGCGTATTTTTTAATATCATCTCCTATGGCAGGTAAGACTGCACTTCCTGGTAGGGCAAGACCTAGGGCTTCTGCCATTATTTGCATGGTTGTGGCTGTGCCTATAAAAGAGCAGGCCCCACAAGATGGACAGGCCTTGTGCTTGGCCCAGTTTAATTTTTCTTCTGTAATTTCTCCTCTTTCATATTGGGCAGAATACATGCCAAGTTGCTCTAGGGTTAGCATTTCTGGCCCTGCTGCCATGACTCCACCAGGAAGAAATACAGCTGGCAAGTCTACCCTTAACATGCCCATCAAGGATCCGGGCGCTCCCTTATCACAAGATGCTACAAAAATTGCAGAGTCAAATTGTAGGGCACTTGCTTGAATTTCAATCATATTTGCAATCATCTCCCTACTGACTAAGGAATAATTTATCCCGTCTGTTCCCTGGCTTTGGCCATCGCACATGTCTGTGTAATAATATCTTGACCCAAATCCACCTTTATCGTAAATTTCTTTCCTAGCTATTTCAACCAAACTATCCAAATGTGCTGATCCTGGATGGGAGTCTCCAAAGGTTGAGCCTATGTAGATTTGAGCCTTAGATAGATCTTCAACTTCCCAGCCCATTCCTATTCTTAAAGGGTCAAGCTCAGGCGCTATTTTTCTAGATTCTTGTGATTTTAAGTTCATTTTTTCTCCTATTTATAATTTTAAAATGATTTTACATTGACTTATCACTATCAATTTTAAATTGTAATTGACATCTTCTACTTTTTACCATTATAAGGAGAAGATTGATTTTTTCAAGCCTGCTTTCAATTCCCTATAAGTAGGCTTGAAAAAAAATTCCACACAAAAAGGCGAGGATTTCCCCGCCTTTTAGATTTTTACTTATTTTTTGCCCTTCTTTTGAGAAGCTGCTTTTGCTTTTTCTTCTCTTCTCTTCTTCATTGAGTCGAAGATTCCATCTACTATGGCATCCATGTCTGGTTCTTTTGCTTTCTTTAGTGATGATACTATGTCTAAGCTTTCTGGTAGAACGTCCATTAGTCTTAGTTCTTCGTCTATGAATTTTTCCATTTTTTCTGCTGCTTGTGGAGCCCATGTTCCGTTACCTATGATTGAGATTGCTCTGTTTTGTAGGTTTAGAGCTTTCATGTCTTCTAGGTAGTTGAGCATTACTGGATAGATTCCTAGGTTGTAGGTTACAGATGCTAGGACTATGTTTGAGTATTTGAAGCTTTCTGCTATTAGGGTTGATACATGAGTGCTTGATACGTCTCTTAAGGAGATGTTGGTCATGCCTTTTTCACATAGCTTGCTTGCTAGGGCTTGGGCTGCAAATTCTGTGTTACCATACATTGATGCATATACGATTAGGACACCTTCTTCTTCTGGTTCGTAGGTTGCCCAGTGTACGTATTTGTCGATGATGTAGCCGAAGTTATCTCTCCATACTAGGCCGTGTAGTGGGCAGATGTATTTGAGGTCTAGACCACCTGCTTTTGCTAGGGCCTTTTGTACGAATGTACCGTATTTACCTACGATGTTTGTGTAGTATCTACGTCCTTCGTCTAGGTAGTCTCTATCCCAGTTTACTTCGTCTGCGAATAGTCTACCGTTGTTTGCGATAAATGATCCAAAGGCATCTGCTGAGAATAGGACTTTGTCATATGAATCATATGACATTAATACTTCTGGCCAGTGTACCATTGGTGCTTCTACGAAGGTGAATTCGTGTTTACCAAAGCTTACTGTGTCGCCTTCTTTTACTTCGATGTATCTATCGTCTACGTGATAACCAAATTGTCTCATGAACATAACTCCTTTTTCAGAAGAAATTATCTTTAGGTTTGGATATCTTTGTAGCATCAATTCTATTGATGAGCAGTGGTCTGGTTCCATGTGGTGAACAATCAAGTAGTCTAGGTCCCTGCCATCTAATACTCTTGCTACGTTTACCATGTATTCTCTTGTTATTGCCCAGTCTACTGCATCGATTAAAACTGTTTTTTCATCCATTAATAGGTAGGAGTTATAAGATACGCCTTCAGGTATTGGAAATATATTTTCAAATAAGGCAAGTCTTCTATCATCGCCACCTACATAATATAAATCATCTGTTACTTTTCTAACTGTATACATTATTTCCTCCTACTACTTTCTATCTTCTGGGAATTCCATTCTGATGAATTCTTCTTTTGCTTCGCCAGATACTGGGCTTACCCAGCTGTCAGGTAGTTTGTCAAATGGTGTTCCTGGTTCTATTCCTTGGCTTGGATCGCCTACTTCTGGGTCATATTCATATCCTGAACCTAGGTCTAGATAAACGTCTTCTTTTGGAGCCATTTTTCTTGGTTTACTTCTTTTGATTTTTGGTTGTGGTGGTGCTGGTTTCTTTTCTTGGCCATTATCAAGTTCTTTGATTAATAGTGGAAGAATTTCCATTGCATCGCCTACTATACCGTAGTCACAGTTATTGAAGATTGGAGCGTTTTTGCTGTTGTTGATTGCTACTATTGTTGATGCATCTTTCATGCCTTTTAAGTGTTGGCCTGCTCCTGATACACCTACACCGATGTATAGGTTGCCTCTAAAGCTTTGTCCAGACATACCGATGTATCTATCTAGTGGTACGTATTTTAATGTTTCTGCTACTGGTCTAGATGATGAAATAGCTGCTCCTGCTTGGTAAGCTAGGTCTTCTATTAGCTTCATGTTTTTCTTTTCACCTATACCACGGCCTGCTACTACTACTCTTTGTGCTTCGCCAATTGGTGTCATTGGGTCGATGCCTATTGTAAAGTCGTAGCCGTCTTTTTTGAGGGCTGCTACTAGGTTTTTAACTGCTTCTTTTGGGTCTCCTTCAAAGATTTCACCTTTACGAACACCTGCGATTGGACCTGATTTAGCAGCTGAGCCTGCTCTTTTCATCTTTGGAGCACGACCTACTGTACTAGCACCAACTACTACTCTCATGATTTCATTGGTTCCTTCGTAGATTTGTGTTATCTTAGCATCTCTGAAGAATCTTTCTACATCTACACCCTTGATATAACCTGAACCACCATATAGTTGGATAGCTTCTGTTGTTATCTTCATTGCAAGGTCTGATGCTACTTGTTTAGCCATTGCTGCTTCTGCAGAATATCTTTCGTGATTTTCTTTAAGTTCTGCTGCAGAATAGATCATTAGTCTTGCTGCACGTAGATATGTTGCCATATCAGCAAGTTTGAATGTATTTCTTTGTAGGTGAGCTATTGGCATACCAAATTGTTCACGTTCTTTTGCATAAGTAAGAGCGGATTCATATGCTCCTTGGCCGATACCTAGGGCTTGAGAAGCTATACCGATTCTACCACCGTCTAAGGTAGCCATAGCTATCTTAAATCCTTGGCCTTCTTTACCAAGTAAGTTTTCTTTTGGAACTTTTACATTGTCAAAATGAAGTTCTGCTGTTGAAGATGATCTGATACCTAATTTGTCATAGTGGTCTGAGAAGGTGAATCCTTCAAATTCTTTTTCTACTATGAAAGCAGAGATACCATGTGTACCAATACCTGGTGTAGTAACTGCAAATACTACATATATGTCAGCTTTTGGTGCATTTGTGATAAAGATTTTCTTACCGTTTAGGATATAGTAATCTCCATCAAGAACTGCTGTAGTTTCTGTACCACCAGCATCTGAACCAGCGTTTTCTTCTGTAAGACCAAAAGCACCGATTTTTTCACCTTTTGCAAGTGGAACTAAGTATTTTTGTTTTTGTTCTTCTGTACCAAAACCAAAGATTGGCCAGCTACCTAAAGAAGTATGTGCTGAGCAAATAACGCCCACACCACCGTCTACTCTAGATAATTCTTCAACTGTTATAGCGTAAGAGGTAACATCAAGTCCTGCTCCACCATATTCTTTTGGATATGGTATACCCATAAGGCCCATTTCACCCATTTCCTTAACTATATCATCAGGAAATTGGTTATTTTGATCGAGGTCGAAGGCTATTGGTTTTACCTTTTCTTCTGCGAAAGCTCTAACTTTTTTTCTAAGCTCTTCGTGTTGTTCTGTTGTTTTAAAAAGCATATAATCCTCCTTACATTATTATCCTTATGAGTAAATTATAATATTAAGAAAACGTTTTGTCAAGAATATTTTTTCTGTCAAATATCTTATAAATTTGTTTGAGTAGAAAGCAAGTTTTATCAAGATAACTAAAAGAACAATGTCATCTTTCAAACTTAGCTAAAAAATCATGATAATTTTTATCAAAATTAATTATCTTAGTATTTTAATATAAACATCTTCCTAATTCTACTACTCATCTACTATATAAATACCCAATTTTATCAAAACTTACAGGGATTTTAAGTTTTTAAAATCTTATTTAGGGTATAATAAGGGTGAGGTGGAATATGAAAAATAAACTTTTAAAACCAGTAATAATTTCAATGATGGCACTAGCCCTAGTAGCTTGTGATGATACTAAACCACAAACAAGTGAAATTACAGAACCTGAAGCTGTTGCAAGCGAAGATAAAGGCGAAGATATAAATACCCCAAATAAGGCAAGCGAGAACAAGCCTGCAAGAGATGACCAAGATGCAAAGGCTACAGCAGAAAATACAGATAAAGATGATGAAAATATCAAAAAAGAAACTATAGAAGTTAAAAAAGCTGATATGAAAAAAGAAGACAAAAAGATAGATAAAAAGGAAAAAGCACCATCCAAAGATAAAGAATCTAAAGAAGATGAAAATACTCTTAAAGACGATGGTAAATATGTGACAAGTCTTATAGCTAGCCTTAAGGGTGAGGGTAAAGACTATATCACTTCTACTGCTTATGAAGCTAAAATTGAAGATGACAAACTTATCGTATCAGGATCATTTGATTATCTCAAAGACCCAGCTGATTATGAGAATGTCAAAGAAATCGAAAATAAAGAAGACAATTCTTTCCTAATCGATGATGATACAGTATTTGAGGCTGTAGGCGGTATGGCACCAGCTAAGGAAATGACAAGGGATGAATTTGTAAAATATTTTGAGGAAGTTAAAGAAACAGGCCTTGCCCTAATTATATTTGTAGAAGATGGGCTGGCAAAATCAGTTTCAATTTCATCATAAAATCAAAAAATTATGACCAGTAGGTAACTACTGGTTTTTCTTTGCTTGAATTTAAAAATTTAAATTAAAAAAATCGGCTTACTGTAGGGGTTTACCTGTAGGAGTTTGATAAAAAAGTAAAATTTTTAAGATTTGGATACTACATTATCTTGATAAAGTTATAGTTTTCTGGTATAATCTTTGCAAGAGCAAGATATCATGATAAATCGATAGAGATAGAAAAATAGAAAGGACTAATTATGTTCGACATTCAAGAAAACGCTACTAAAAACTATAAGCTTATGGGTCTCCAGCTAGGATCTATGCTTGGTCTATTTGCAAGTCTATCCCTTAAAGATGGCATAGTAGCAGCCTTTATAATATGTTTAGGGCTTGGTTATGGCCTAGGTGCTATCTACGAATCTAATAAAAGATAAGTTTAAAATTAATGATAAATCCTTAAAAGATTTTCACACAAAGAAAGCTAAAATAGAAAACAAAAAATTTGAATATATCCAAATTTTTAGATTACTCTCCATATACCATAATTTTTTCTTAACTTAAAGGTAACTATCCTAGAAAGTGTTTCCCGCTTCTGTTTTCTATATAGCTTTCTTTTTTTGCCCAAATCTTATAAATAAAAGCCCTTTAGCAATTTTTTCTTTTTCAATAAAGCCCAATTTTTTATGTAGGCCAATAGACTTAATATTATCCTCAGCCACTTCAGACCTTAAATATAAGTCTTCAGGGACTCTGCTTATTACTAGGCTTAAAAGTCTTGAACCATAACCCTTTTTTCTAGAGTCTTCTCTTGTTTCAATAGCTTCTATTAAATATCCCCCATCTTCCCTATGAAGTCTAAGGGCTGCTAAGTAATTGTTTTCATCCCTTAAGGTAGCTAGGTAATTTTCTTTATTTGCAAAAAAATCTTTAACTAAATATTGCTTGTAAGCATTTTCTAAATCATCAAGGCTAGGATAAGAAAGCTTATTAAGATTTTCATAATTAGATTCTCTATAGACTTCCATTAGCTTGTCTAAATCGACTTTTTCGACCTTATTTGTAAAAATTAATCCCATATTTATTCTCCATTTATAATTCCACCTATAATTATATTATTTTTGGAAAAATAGAAAAGCTTGAATTTTCATATTGGTTAGGTATAGTCAAACGGTAAACATTTGCAAGTAAAACGCAAACCACTTGCATGAATGAATGTTATAGGAGGAAAAATGACAAACAAAATTAAGTTAGCAAGCCTAGCTCTTGCTCTTTCACTAGTCTTTGTTGGATGTGGCAACCAAGCAGCAAAAGATGCTGGTGAAAAGGCAAAAAATGTAGCAGAAGAAGCTAAGGATGCTGCAAGCGATGCAAAAGATAAGGCAGAAGATGCTGCTGAAGATGCAAAGGATGCCGCTGAAGATGCCAAAGATGCAGCAGAAGATAAAGTAGAGGATTTAAAGGCAAACTTTGAGGGCAAACTTGTCCTAAGACGTAGCCTAGAATCTCCTCACGGAGAAGGCTCCTTTGCTAGAGTTGCTGTTGTAACTGATGGCGAAAAAATCGTAGATGCAAGCATCGATGAATTCCAATATTTTGACGAAGGATCAGATTTCGTAGCCCTTCCAAACCAAGATTCTGATACAGAATTCAAAAAAGGTGCAAAAGAAGGTAAAATCCTTGGTTCAAAACTTATGAACAACGAAGCTTATTCTAAGCTTATGACAGAAAAGGCTAAATCTACAGTATCAATCGCTGATAACTTCAAGGCTATCCAAGATTTCGCTAAAGGCAAAACCATAGATGAGCTTAAAGAAGTAGTTGATGGTGCTGAAGATGGAAAAGCAATCGATGCCGTAACAGGAGCTACACTTGTTGATACAAAGGGCTACCTAGAAGCAATCATCGAAACAGCAGAAGAAGATGACAATGCAGTTGCCTTTGAAGGTGATCCAGCAAAAATCAAAGTTCAACAATTCTTTGGTACAGCTGGTGCAAAAAATGCTGTAACAGATACATTCGTAGTAGTAGAAGATGGAAAAATCGTTGCTGCAAGCATCGATGAACTTCAATATATAGGCGAAGACGGAGTACCAAACTCAGATAAGAAATTCGGCGAAAACTATGCAGATCCTGCTAAGAAACTTTCAAGCAAGCTTGAAAATAACGAAGAATATTCAAAGATGATGAAGGATATGGCCAAGGCTACTAAAAACCTTGACGAAAACTACAAGGCAATCGAAGAATTCGTAGTAGGCAAAACTCCAGAAGAAATCAAAGAAGTAATAGATTCAAACGAAAATGGCAAACCAGTAGATGCAGTAACAGGTGCAACCCTCAATAACACAGTAGGCTACCTAGAAGAAATCTACAAAGCAGCTACAAAAGAAGACAAGTAAATATTCTAAAAATAAGCTAGCAAGCAAATCATAAAGATTCCTTGCTAGTTTTTTTATAAAAAAATAGCCCCTAGGAGCTAAATTTTATAATACATCAATTTTATTTCTAATATCTCTCTTTAGGAAGTAAACACAGAAGGTGGAATTTATAAATTCACTTATTACAAAGGCCCACCAAGCTATATCTAGTCTGCCTGTTTTTGTAAATAGGTAAAATATAGGAAGGAGTATTATTACCTGTCTTAAGAAAGACTGGAAAATCGGAAACTTCCAATTGCCAAGGGCCTGAAAGACCCCGCCTACCCCCACCACTGATGGGATAGAAATGATAAGGGATAGGGAAACTATCCTAACCATTGGTACACCAATCTCTCTCATGACATCAGTAGCAGCAAAGAGGTCGAAAATCTGATTGGTAAAGACCCACATAAGTATTATTGATAGGCCAACAATCGCAAAAGATGCTGTCATAGAAAGCCTGATTGCTTTTTTTATCCTCTCATTATTTCTTGCTCCATAGTTAAAAGAAACTATGGCAAGAAGGGCATTTGATATACCAAACATTGGCATAAAGGCAAAGGACTGGAGCTTAAACATAATACCATAAGCAGCTACTGCAGATGACCCAAATCCATAAAGCATGGCATTCATGAAAAATAGGACAAAAGCACCGATACCACTCATTATTATTGATGGAAGGCCTATTGTAAATATTTGACTTAGGATATCTCCATGGAAGCGGAACTTGTGAAATTCAAAGTTAACTTCCTTATTTTTATGGGTGTGGAAATAAACACCAACAAGGGCTCCACCCATTTGGCCAATGATTGTCGCAAGGGCAGCTCCCCTTACACCCAAGGCTGGAAAACCAAGTAGGCCAAAAATCATGATTGGGTCAAGGATTATATTTATGATGGCACCTGTACCCTGAGTAATCATGGTGTAGACTGTGTTTCCTGTTGATTGAAGGGTCTTTTCAAAAAATATCTGAAAAAATACCCCGCCACAAAATATCAAAACAGTAGATAAGTATTCCTCTGTATATCTAATTATCTCCGGATCTTTGGACTGGCTACTTGCATAAAAGGATGTAAAAAATATAGCAAATAAAACAAATATTCCTGCCGCAAGTACCGCTAAAATCAAGCCGTGAGTTGCCATTTGGCCTACCCTTTTCTTATCATTCATTCCTAGATACCTTGAAATAAGGGCTGCAGATCCTACTCCTATACCAACTGCCACAGATATCATTATATTCTGGACCGGAAAACACAAGGATACTGCTGTTAGGGCCTTTTCAGATAGCCTTGCCACAAATATTGAGTCGACCAGGTTATAGACTGATTGGACCAAAAACGAAATAATAATCGGCAAAGACATAGAGAAAAGAAGCTTGCCAACAGGCATGGTCCCCATTCTGTTTTCTGTAACTTTTGTTTCGCTCATAAAACCTCCTTTTGTTTTCTTTACAAGATAAAGAGATAGCCGCATTTTTTTGCTTCTATCTCTTCAAGCTTAGTCAAATAATTCTTTTTCTTGCCTTTTTAGGGCTTCTTTAACTTTCAAACTTCTCATAAAACCATCATCCATCTTGTTTATGATGTGGATGGCTGAGTTTTCATTTCTTTCTTTCTTGTCAAATTCTTCTAATAGTGAAGGATCTACATGGCTTCTTGCCACATCCTTGTTGATAGCTGTAAGCATAAAAGGCCTTTTGGTCCTCTCGCTAACAGATTTACCTAAAATTAGATCATCTGTAGCTATCTTTATGAGGTTGACTCCGCCTAGGGTTGAATAATAGAAGGTCCTACCTTGTCTAATATTCATCTCCAGGATATAAATCTTACCACTTTGGCTATCCTTTTTAAAGTCTAAATTGAAAAGGCCCTCATAAGATAAGTTGGTCACAATCTCCTCTGCTAGGTCATACATAGCTTTTTCGTCATGGTCAACCTGGACTAGGTGGTTGCCTACCCACATTGGACGCATGTCTGATAGGAGATTTCTAGCAAGGACCATTGATATAGACCCATCCTTTGCCCTATAGCCGTTTAGGGAATATTCGCTACCCTGGCCTCCGTGGATAAATTCTTGGACAATGACATGGCCCTCATACTTACTATCGTAGATATTTTCCAAAACTTCTAGGGCTTCGTTTCTATCTTTTACATGGTAGCCCTTTTGCTTTACTTTTATATCACTTGCTATGAAATCATCATATTCATCAGCCTTTAGGAAAAGCTCGCCATCAAGGTCTAGGTCCTTCCAATTATCTCTAGCTGCCCTAAAGGTCCTAGGATATGGTAGGCCAAATTTCTCTAAAAGCTTGTAAAATTCAGACTTTTTGATTAGCTTAGAAGCTTCTTCTGGATTTGGATAAGGAACCTTATAAGAAAAGTTAAGCTTATCTATATTTCTTAAGAGCAGGTCTACATAATGCTCTGTTGGGGCGAAGAAGATAAAATCTTCCTCATCCCTTGCCTTGGCTAGATCATTTAAAGTTTTAACAAAGACCTCATCATCTAATGAAAAATTCTTTGCTGTATAAACATCTGCTATCTTTGACTTGTAGAAAGGCACAAGGACTGCAGAGCCTGCTACTATCGGCTTTTTGCCGTAGGCCTCATAAAAGGACCTGGCCACCGAGTAGGAGTTGTGGTCTGTGCCTAGGATTATAGCATTATAGGTCATATTAATAGATTGATTCCCTTGATTTTTCATCTCTTTCCTTAGAAATTTGTGAGATGAAGTCTTCTACCTTGACATCTTTAGTTTCTTCGCCATCTCTGTTTCTTACAGTTAGTAGGCCTGATTCGATTTCTTTTTCGCCTACTACTAGCATGTAGTTTGCTCTCATCATTTGAGCAGCCCTAATCTTATAGCCTACTCCCTCGCTTCTTGCGTCTACATTTACCCTAAAGCCAGCTTCTTTGATTTTGTCTGCTAGTTCATTTGCCTTATCTGCAAACCTATCTGCTACAGGGATGATTGTTACTTGTCTTGGGTTAATCCAAAGTGGGAATCTTCCTGCAAAGTGTTCTGTTAGGACACCGATAAATCTTTCGACAGAACCAAGTAGAGCCCTGTGGAGCATTACTGGACGTTTTTTAGAACCATCTTCATCTACATATTCTAGGTTGAAGTTGGCTGGTAATTGGAAGTCAAGCTGGATTGTACCACATTGCCATTCTCTCTTAGCAGCATCTAGTAGGTGGAAGTCGATTTTTGGACCATAGAAGGCACCATCGCCTGGGTTTATTTGATATTCTATATTTCTTTCTTCAAGGGCAGCCTTAAGTTGGTCTTCAGCAAAGTCCCAATCCTTAATATCTCCCATATAATCATCAGGTCTTGTTGATAATTCTATTGTATATTTAAAACCAAATGTTGAGTAAAGAAGGTCAGCTAGGTCGATCATTTTGTAAACTTCTTCCTTGATTTGGCTTGGAAGACAATAAACGTGGGCATCATCTTGAGTGAAAGTTCTAACTCTGAATAGGCCGTGAAGAGTTCCTGAAAGCTCGTGTCTGTGAACTTGGCCAAATTCTGCAAGTCTTATTGGTAGGTCCCTATAAGAATGTTGGTTAGATGCGTAAGTTAAAACTGATCCTGGGCAGTTCATTGGCTTAATTGCGTAATCTTCATCATCTATCTTTGTAAAGTACATATTTTCCTTGTAGTGGTCCCAGTGGCCTGATCTGTGCCATAGGTCTTCATTTAGGATAAGTGGTGTTTTAATTTCTCCATAACCATTCTTATCAAGAACACCTCTCCACCAATCAAGAAGTTCATTCATTAGAATCATGCCGTTTGGATGGAAGAATGGGAAGCCTGGTCCTTCTTCATGGAAGGCAAATAGGTCCATTTCCTTGCCAATCTTTCTGTGGTCACGTCTTTTGATTTCTTCTTGTAAAACTTCGTATTCTTCTAATTCCTTAGCCTTTTCAAAAGAAATACCGTAGATTCTTTGAAGCATGGCCTTATCAGAATCACCTCTCCAATAAGCACCTGCTATAGCTTTAAGCTTGATTGCCTTGATTTTCTTTGTTGAAACAAGGTGTGGTCC
Organism: Anaerococcus sp. NML200537; assembly: GCF_026131715.1. NCBI lineage: Bacteria > Bacillati > Bacillota > Tissierellia > Tissierellales > Peptoniphilaceae > Anaerococcus > Anaerococcus sp. NML200537. The sequence continues at coordinate 25,455 of NZ_JAMXSL010000028.1, forward strand.
CCTGCAAAGGTCTGTGAAGGCATCGCCCATCTTATAAAGAGTAATTAATTCATCTGCTGGTAAGTCTTCTATAAGTTCAACCTTATAGTCTTGGCCCTCTTCCTTAAAGAGCTTAAGGGCTTCATCCCTTGAGACTTCAACTCTTTCTAACTTAAGGTCAGCTTTGGCAATCTCTTTCATCTTCTTTTCAATTTTTTCTAAATCTTCTGGAGTAAATCTGTGTTCTAGGTCCATGTCGTAGTAGAAACCATCAGCTATGGCAGGTCCTATAGCAAATTTTGTCTCAGGCCAAAGCTCTTTGATAGCTGCAGCCATGACATGGCTTGATGTATGCCAGAAGATTTCCTTACCTTCTGCATCTTCAAATTTAACAACTCTAAAGTCGCTATCTTCATTTATAGGCTCTTCATAGCCCATAACTTTTCCATTTACAACAGCACCGACTGCTGCCCTATAAAGTCCTTCAGAGATATCCTTTGTTACATCTCCTACCAAGACTCCACTTTCATATTCCTTAACTGATCCGTCTGGTAATTTAATTTTAATCATAATTTTCTCCTTATTTTTCAGATAGGCCCAAAATCAAAAAATCCTGATACCCCAAAGGGATATCAGGACGAAAGATTCGTGGTTCCACCTAATTTTAAACTCATTGAAAGCTTTATCGCAGCCATACGTCATGCTTATCTCACATGAAACTCAGGGTTGGTAGTGAATAAATTTATCAAAGCCTTGCAGCATCCGGCTCCTCTCTGTAGATAAAATCCTATCCACATTCCCTTCTTAGTCTAATATATGGTTCTATTTTACTCAATAAGAGAAAATTTGCAAATTATTTTAATAAAACTAAGATTATTTATCTATATAATCTTTATAAAGCTTTCATATAAATTTAAAAGCTTCAAAATTTCTTCACAATATAGTATAATTGTAATATATATAAGAGAAAGGTAGACATATGAAAAAGGTATTAATAACTGGAGGATGCGGCTACATCGGTAGCCATATAGCAGTAGAGCTTTTGGCAAAAGATTATGGGGTTGTAATTTATGATAACCTCATAAATTCTTCAACCATAGCCCTAGACAGGGTCGAAGAAATCTCTGGCAAAAAGCTAACATTCTATGAGGCAGATGTCCTTGATAAGGATAAGCTCATAGAAGTCCTAAAAAATGAAAAAATAGACGTGGTAATCCACTGCGCAGCCCTTAAGGCTGTAGGAGAATCTGTTAAGAAGCCTCTAGAATATTATCATAACAACATCACAGGGACCCTCTCCCTCCTTGCAGCTATGAATGAAGTAGGATGCAAAAATATAATCTTCTCATCATCAGCCACAGTCTATGGAGACCCAGAAGAGGTACCTGTAACAGAAGACTTCCCAAAAGGCGAATGCACCAACCCTTACGGCTGGACTAAGTCAATGATGGAACAAATCATGACTGATCTTTACACATCCGACCCTTCTTGGAAGGTAGTATTGCTCAGGTACTTTAACCCAATCGGAGCCCACAAGTCAGGAAAAATTGGAGAAGACCCACAAGGCATTCCAAACAACCTCCTCCCATACATCGCCCAGGTAGCAGTAGGAAAACTTGACTATTTAAGAGTCTTTGGTGATGATTATGATACACCAGATGGAACTGGAGTTAGGGATTATATCCACGTAGTAGACCTAGCCAAGGGCCATGTCCTAGCTTGTGATAAGATAGATGAGCTAAAAGGTGTTGAGATAATAAATCTTGCCACAGGCAAGGGCTACTCAGTCCTTGAGGTCCTAAGAGCCTTTGAAAAGGCATCTGGTAGAGAAATCCCTTACAAAATCGTCCCAAGAAGGGAAGGAGATATAGCAAGAACCTACGCCGATGCCTCAAAGGCCTACAGACTTCTTGGTTGGAAGGCAGAAAATGGAATCGATGAAATGTGCGAAGATTCTTGGAGATGGCAAAAAAATAACCCAAATGGTTATCAAGAAAAGGAGTAATAATGAAGACAAGTCTAGTGGTCCTTGCCGCAGGCATAGGATCAAGATACGGAGCAGGCATCAAGCAACTAGCCAAGATGGATGAAAATGGTTATACAATCATAGATTATTCAATCTTTGATGCAATCGAGGCTGGATTTGACAAGGTAGTCTTTATCATAAGGCGTGACATAGAAAAAGACTTCAAAGAAATAATAGGCAATAGGATAGAAAAAATAATCGAAGTAGAATATGCCTACCAAGATATGAATCTGCCAGGAGGCTTTGAATCTCCAAAGGCAAGAACCAAACCTTGGGGCACAGTAGATGCAGTATTATCTACAAAGGGCCTTGTAAAAGAGCCATTTCTTGTAATAAATGCAGATGATTATTATGGCAAATCAGTCTTTAAAGACCTCCACGACTTCTTAGTAAGGACTCCTGCGGATCAAAATGGCAAGCTTCAAATCGCCATGGCAGGCTATAAGCTTAAAAACACCCTATCAGACAACGGCACAGTCACAAGAGGAGTATCTTTAGGAAACGAAGATAACAAGCTAGTAAAAATCATAGAAACCCACGAAATCTCTTATGACAAGGAAGCTAAGACCTTCTCATCAAAGGAAAATCTAGACTCTGACCTCCTCAACCTAGAATCTTTAGTATCAATGAATCTCTGGGCATCCTTCCCTGAGTTTATAGACCTAGGAGAAGAGCACTTCATAAAATACCTAGAAAAAAACAAGGACAATCTTGAAAAATGCGAATACGTTCTACCAGAAATGATAGATGAGCTAATAAGAAGTGACAAGGCAGAAGTAACAATAATCCCAACAAGCGAAAAATGGATAGGAATCACCTACAAAGAGGATTTGGCCCTAGCTCAAGAAGCCTTCAAAAAGATGCTAGATGATGGGATCTATCCAGAAAATATATGGTCTAAGTAAAAATAAATTTGAATTAAATTATAAGTGATATATAGTATTTGTGAAATTATAAAATTAATTAAACAATCATTACAAAATAAATAAGGAGGCTAAAATGGCAGAAATAGTATTTGTAAGAATCGATGACAGACTTCTACACGGACAAGTTGCAAGAAGCTGGGTAAAAGAAGAAGGCGCTAACCTAATAGTAGTAGCAAATGATAGAGTAGCAGAAGATAGAGATACACAAAAGCTAATGAACATAGCTACCCCACTTTACGCTGACTCAAGATTTCTAAGCGTTGAAAACCTAATCGAAAAAATAAAAGATGACCACGACGGCAAAAAGGTACTAATCCTAGTAGAAGGCCCAGAAGATGCCCTAAAACTATTAGATGGCGGTCTTGATATAAAATCAATCAACGTAGGAAACATGAGAGAACTACCAGGCAAAGAAAAGGTAATCGACGATGTCTTTGTAGATGCTGAAGATAGAGCAAACTTTAAGAAAATCCACGATAAGGGAGTTAAGCTTGACCTAAGAATCCTATCAAGTGATGAATCTTCTGACGAAAATCTATTATTTTAATTTTAAGGCCAATCCAAAAGGATTGGATTTTTTGTGCCCATTTTAAGATGAAAGGCCCTCAAAAGAAGATTTTTCAAGCCTTTATGGTAAAATAAGAATAAGTTCAAGGAGGATATATGAGAAAAATTAAAAACTTACTAGCCCTAGGCCTATGTGTACTAGCACTTTCAGCCTGTGCTAAAAAAGAAAAGCCTAAGGCTAATGTAAAAGAAAATACAGAAAATAAGCTAGAAAGTGTCATGCTAAAAGATGACATAGGAGATGCTTGGCTTAAATACACCTTTATAGACAAAAATATAAAAGATGAAGACAAAGCCTTCGTTTTAAGCGTCCTAAGACTTGTCGATGAGAAAAGAAGCGAGGAATTTTCAAACCTTTTAGCCGATGATTATAGAAAGCTAATGGATAGTGATAAGATTGCCGCATCTTTTAAACCAATAGATGACTACGGCCATATAGGTGGAATAAAGGCTATAACAAACGAAACAAGCGAGACTACAGATGATACCATAATAAGGGTAATAAGCATAAATGAAGAAGGAAGCTTGGAATTTACTCTAGTTAGGAACAAAGATGGCAAGCTTACAAATTATCAAATAAGCCCATATTCCTTCGAAAAAGAGCAAAAATACATGACAGAAAAATACCAAGACGAGCTCCAAAAGGCCAACAACCTAGTAAATTTAATCTACAACCAAAGAAAAGAAGAATTTGACCAGGAAACTCCAGATTTGGCAGATAAGGAAGAAATCTACCAAGCCTTACAAGAGGCCTTCGATGAAGCTGGCGAAATCACAGGCATGGAATACCAATTCCTATCAAACCCAAACCTTAAAGACCTAAAGGATAAAAAAGACATGGTAAATATCTTCATAACAGCAGTATCAAAAGATAAGGACAACCTAGAATTGCTCTTTGCCTTTGATCAGGAAGGTAAATTAAAATCCATAATCCTAAAACCTAACCTAGAAGCAGAAGAATAGAAAAAAAGTCATTGCACAAACCTAGCAAAAGCTAGACAGGCAATGACTTTTTTATTCCTCTTCTTTTTTATCTTCATCTTCCTTCAATTTTCGAATCCTACAGGCCTTAATCCTATTATCTTCCATATAAAGAATTTTGATCTCGTAGCCATTATAGATAATAGTCTCCTTGGCATCCTTTTCTGGAATATAGCCAAGCCTATCTATAATAAAACCGCCGAGCGAATCGTAGTTTTCATTTTCTTCATCTATATCAATTGGAATCTTCTCATTTAAGTCCTTGATACCAATAGAAGCCTTGACCACAAAGACATTCTTGTTATTAATCTTGATATCAGGAATATCATAGTCAAAGGAATCCTCCATATCTCCTACAATCTCCTCGATCAAGTCTTCCATAGTCAAAACTCCAGAAAATCCACCATATTCATCGATAAGAATAGCCATATGGATGTGGTTTTTTTGCATATCAGAAAAGAGCTTGTCAGCTTCAATCTTATCAGGAGCAAAATGAGCCGGTCTTAAGATATCTTTAATATTAACATCACTAAGGCCAACCTTAGTAGCCTCCAAAAGATAGTCCTTGGTATAGATAATACCCAAAATATTATCCACATCATCCTCATAAACTGGAATCCTATTGTGTCTAATTTTGACAAACTCCTCAAGGAAAGTCCTATCCTTATCATTAATATCAATCATAAAGACATCAGTCCTTGCAGTCATAATCTCCTCAGCCAGGATATCATCAAAACTCATGATAGAATGAATCATCTTAGACTCCATAGGTCGAATAATTCCCTGGTCTTCTCCAATCTGGACAATAGATTTAATCTGCTCGCCAGTAACTTCCCTTTGTATATCCTTAGCCTTAATCCCAAAAATCTTCATAATAAAATTGGTAATAAGGTCGGTAAACTTAACCAAGGGACTAGTAAGGAGAATAACAAGCCTAGCAAGGCCGCTTGCCCCTGAAGAAAGGGCCATAGGATTTCTAACCCCAAACCTCTGCGGAATCTTGTCTACAAAAATTATCTTAATAATGATATAGGCAATAATTGTAAAAAACAAAACAGAAGAATCTGAAATAAAGGAAGCAAGCAGAGACATATCCCTTATCCTCTTAGCCAAAAAGGCGAGGGTAGTAAGGGATAAAAAAGCATTAATCATAGCAAAAGACTGATTAAGCCTATCCTGATCGGTAACAAGCTTAAAAAGGCTAGCCGCCTTATCATCCCCTGACTCAGCCGCCTCCCTAAGCTTAGCTCCATTAAGGGAAATAAGCGAAGTATGTAAGCTAGTCAAAAATCCATTTAATAAAATTAATCCAATTGTAACTAAAATCGTAATCAAACTGTGGTAGGGCCCAGTTTCCATAAAAATCTCTCCTTATTGTAAAATAATCAATTACTATAACTATATCAAGTGTTGGGGCTAAAGTCAAAGGCTTGTTTTATCCAAGATAAATTATTTTAGGGGGCTTTCCCCTAAAACCCCTTTTTTATTATTTAATATAATAATTTTTCGCTTTATTATCCAAGATAATATTATTATAAGCTTTAATTCTTCGTAACTTCATATTTTAATAAATTATTGTCATCAAGCTGATGACTTCGCCAAAGGGGGAGAGCCAAGGGAACGTTCCGCATGTTCCTGTAGGACTCCCCAAAAGTTGTAGCTAGAAAAGAGGCTGCAATGAAAAAATATAGTTTAGAATTAAAGAAAAAAGTAATAAAAGAATACGAAGAAGGCGAAATAAGTTTAAATAAATTAGCAAGAA